>JALRDR010000663.1 GCA_023262145.1 Planctomycetaceae bacterium
GTCCATAGCCACATTTCGAATGCCCCGCTCCCGCAAAGCCTGCTCGACTGGTTGCCTCAACCAGTAGAAAATCCGATCTCCGAAGTACAGGCTTAGAGCGACCGCAATCATGATGCCCAGAACAGCACGAAAGACGTGCACACGCAGCACCTCAAGGTGCTCGCCAAACGTCATCGTGGTGTCGTCGAAAAGATCGTATGTTTTCGGCATGTTTCTCAGTGGATCATTTTCAGGCGGGCGGAGTTGCTGGAAGACGGGCTGGACTTCTGCCGGTTATTCTCCGGATGTCAGCTTTCTGAACAGCACCAGCAGACGTTCGGTCACGGGACCGGGTTTTCCGGTTCCGATTGTGCGTCCGTCGAGGCTGGTCACGGGAATCACCTCGGCGGCGGTCCCTGTCAGAAAACACTCATCGGCGATGAAAATGTCATGTCTGGTGAGCGTACGTTCTGCGACAGGGATGCCATCAGCGGCGGCAAGTTTCATGACAGCATTGCGGGTGATGCCGGCGAGGATTCCGGCATCTGGTGGTGGTGTGATGAGCTCACCGCGTCGAACAATGAACAGATTGTCGCCGGTGCATTCTGCGACTTCACCCTTGTGATTCAGCATCAACGCTTCAACGCATCCTGCATCTGTTCCTTCAATTTTTGCAAGGATATTATTCAGGTAGTTCAGTGACTTGATCCGTGGGCTGAGCGCGGCAGCATGATTGCGAATGGTGGAGGCCGTTATGAGTCGGAGCCCGTCCCGATAGTACTCTTCCGGGTACAGTGAGATCGTATCGGCAATGATGATGACCCGAGGGTCTGCTGTTCTGCGGATATCAAGGCCAAGCGTTCCTGATCCACGTGTGATGACCAGACGCACGTAGCCGTTTGTAATTCCGTTGGCTGCAACGGTCTGATTCACTGCGTCCGACATCTGTTGAGGAGACATCGGGATGACAAGGCGAATTGCGAGGGCACTTTCATAGAGTCGCTCAATGTGTTCCTCCAGCAGGAAGACACGTCCGGCATAAACTCTGATTCCTTCAAACACACCATCACCGTACAGAAGTCCATGATCGAAGACGCTGACATGCGCCTGTTCTTCGGGGACGATACTGCCGGAGAGGAAGACCATTCTGGACATACAATCACTCGAAACTAGCAGAGAATGATGGAGACTGAACGAACAGGAGACGACTGCTGCAGCAATCGCTGCAGGTTGCGGAACGATGATTGCAGGTAAGACACTTCGGAGTATGACACGTGCGAAGCGGGCGGAATTCCCGAACCTGTGGGAAAACCAGACGGCAATACTGCTGACGGCGCTTCTCAATCGACTCCGCCAGAGTTTACCGTTCCGCACGTGTTAACGCATCCATCTGTAATGAAACAGGGGGGGAAATGTGGCAGCTGCGAAGATTCTCAGCCGTGAAATCGGATCAGCTTGCCGGTCTTTCCCGGCGGTAATCCTGCAGTGCCGGGAATCGATAGAAATGCAGCGTCGAGACTTGCCAGAAGTTCTGAGTGTAGTTAGCGTTCTGACTCGATGCAGGTCGATGACTCTGCTTTCGCTCAGATGCCTGTTCAGTTTCGCTGGTTTTCATCGGCTGCACCGTGGCATCTCTCAGGTTTTGCTGTCAGGTCCATGCGGACCAGTCGCAGAGTTTGTTGATTGCTGAAGCTGTCGTCACCAGCAGATTGCGTGGACCGAGCAGATGATACTGTTGTTTTCGGATATTTTTCGGAAGCTGACAGATCGTGTGCGGGCCTGCCGGAGTGGCGAAATGGCAGACGCGCCGGATTCAAAATCCGGTAGGGGTAATTCCCTGTGTGGGTTCGAGTCCCACCTCCGGTATTCAGTTGTTAGTGAACAAGTACGCTGTGTCGGTGCTTTCCTCCAGTGATTTACCGATGCGACGCTGCAGTCTGCAGCCGGGCTGTGCCCCACAGGGGTGCAGCTGTTCCTGGAACGTTTCAGGGGTCGCTCTATGAGTTCCGTGCCCGACAGGATTGATGGGCCAGTTGCGGTGATCGGCGATGTGCATGGGCAGATACAGCTCCTGCGGCAGCTGATCGGTGAACTTTCTCGGACGCCCGGCGTCGAGCGACGGTGGATCGTTTTCGTCGGCGATCTGATTGACCGGGGCCCTGATTCTGCTGCCGTTGTTGAGCTGTTCTTCAGATTGCGGAAGCAGCACGGCCGTGTCACATGGGTGTGTGGCAATCACGAATACTCCATGCTGGGCGCGCTGGGGCTGTTGCCGTGTCCGGACTATGTGGATTTCAGCGGACGCTGGGTGGAGCATTACGGGGCGAAGGAGACATTCGAGTCCTACGGGGTGGAGTACGGGGACCTGGACGCGCTGCGTGCCGCAATTCCCCAGGAACATCTTGAGGTCATGGTGGATTTACCGTGGGCTGTGGAACACCCGGATTTCCTGTTTGTGCATGCGGGACTTGAGCCCAACTTTCCTTTTGAAACGCAGCTGCGAATTCTGCGTGAACGCGACTATACACAGTCGCACCCGCCATGGATGTACACGCGTGATTTTCTGGACACCGGGGCTCCGCTTGACTGCCCGACGACGGTTGTCGTTGGGCATGTTCCTCAGCCACAGGTACGGACCAGTCGCGGGGCGATGGGAATCGACACCGGTGCTGGTCACGGCGGGCCACTGAGTTGTGTGCTGCTGCCTGAGGGGCGTGTGTTCCAGGCTGGTCTTTCATCACCGCAGCCACCTCCTGCCTCCCAGGGAATTCGCGGTGGCGGTCCGTTTCCACGTGGTGTCCTGCCCGGATCGATGCCTCCACCTCGCAAACAGCCGTGGTGGAAACGAATTATCTGAGTGGATTCAGGAATGCAGAAATCTGAGCAGGGAACTCCCCCCGATTTCGCAGAACTACTCCCGGCATTCCGGGAATTCTGCGAAGTTGTTGCAAAGCTTCGCTCACCGGAGGGGTGTCCCTGGGATCGGCAGCAGACGCTGCAGTCGATTGCTCCTTATACACTGGAAGAGACCTGCGAACTGCTGGAAGCGATTTCGGCCGATGATGATGGGGCAATTACCGAGGAACTCGGAGATGTCCTGCTGCAGGTTGTCCTTGACGCTCAGATTGCGGCGGATGAGTCGCGTTTTGGCCTGGTGGATGTCGTGCGAGCGATCTGCGCCAAGATGATTCGCCGACACCCGCATGTCTTTGGCGAGGATGCGGTGGCCAGTGCTGATGAAGTCAAGCAGCTGTGGCTGCAGGTAAAGCAGCAGGAAAAACCCGAACGAACGTCCATACTCGATGGCATCGCTGAGTCATTGCCGCAGCTGGCGAAGGCTGCAAGGATTTCTGCTCGAGCAGCGTCTGCCGGATATGACTTTCCGGATCGACGTATGTTATTCGCAAAGCTGCAGGAGGAGCTTTCCGAGCTGTCCATGGAACTTTTTGGATCAGCGCAGCCTGAGGTTGTACCTGCGGACGTGAATGTGGCGGAAGTGGCAGACGCAGCACTATCCGCTGACGCGCGGGACCGGGCCACCAGTGAACTGGGGGATCTGCTGTTTGTGATCGCCAATATTGGCCGTCGCTGGGGGATTAATCCCGAGGAGGCGCTGCGGCGGAGTAATGCCAAATTTGTGCGACGATTTCAGGCAATCGAGGCGGCTGTGAAAGCCAGCGGAAAGCAGCTGCATCAGACAAGTCTTGCGGAGAAAGAAGAGATTTATCAGGCTTTCAAGGCTGTGGAGAATTCTTAATCAGGCGTTCGCGTCATCACGGGGGCTGTTGACTGCAGTTCCACGAATGCGCCTGTAGTCGCCTGCTGCTGCACGAATGGCCGAACAGACTGTGACTCAGGAGCGAACTGATGCGTAGGTCGAGAACTTTTCTGCAGAGACTTCTGAATGCTGTGGTTGTGGCTCTTTTGAGTGTCGACAGCGGGCAGTTGTGCCTGGCGCTGCAGCCGCCGACGGAACACCAGTTCCTCGAGTTCATTCGCAGGCAGGCGATTGACATGCGGCAACAGGATCGTCCCGTCGGCAATCGGGACGAGTGGGAACAGCGCCGTGTGCACCTCCGCCGCAGCCTGCTCGACGCGTGGGGGGGACATCCTGTTCCGGATGGGCCTCCGCGAGTGCAACTGCTTGGAGTTGTCGAACGTGAACAGTATCACATAGAGCGGCTGCTCATCGAGACTCTCCCGGATGTCTGGATGACAGCAAACGCCTGGGTCCCAAAACGCGACGGCAAGCAAGCCGCAGTGTTGTGTGTGCATGGACACTGGAAGGGAGCCCGGGTGGACCCCCATGTTCAGGCACGCTGTGCAGGGCTGGCAAGTCTCGGTTTTTTTGTGCTTGCGGTCGATGCATTCGGAGCGGGAGAGCGTGGCGTTGAGCCGGCACTGGGTGAATATCACGGAGAAATGACTGCTGCAACACTGCTTCCTGCGGGCAAGGTACTGTGTGGCATTCAGGTCTTTGAAAACATGCGTGCAGCGGATTATCTGCAGTCCCGCCCCGAGGTCGATGGTGATCGACTGGGGATCACCGGCGCCAGTGGCGGTGGTAACCAGACGATGTATGCGGGTGCGTGGGATGAACGCTTTCGGGCCGTCGTGCCGGTTTGTTCGGTTGGCAACTATCAGGCATATCTGGGGGCGGCCTGTTGCATGTGCGAAACGGTTCCCGGAGCACTGCGTTTCACCGAAGAGGATGAGGTACTTGCACTTGTCGCCCCCCGTGGTCTGATGGTGATCAGTGCCGCTCGCGATGCATTTCAGTTTTCAGTCGCAGAGGCGCAAAAGTCGATTGGCGGAGCGTCCCGGATTTTTCAGATGTATGGCGCTGGCGAACAGCTGCGACATGTCATCATCGAATCGGGGCACGATTATAATCAGGAAATGCGAGAAGCGATGTACGGCTTCATGCTGCAGCAGCTGAACGACACCGGGGATGGTGCGCCTGTACCGGAGCCGGAGACGGAACTTGAAGACCCGGAAGTAATTCGTTGTTTTCCCGGGAATCTGAGACCTGCAGAGTGGATCACGCTGCCAGCCGCTGCGGCCCGAATTTCAGGAGAAGTTCTGAAAGAGTCTGCGGGGCTGAACCGCGAGGAGCGTGTGGCCGGGCTTGAACGTGTGCTCGGCGGAACTCAGGTGCCGACAGCAAAGCTGATTTCAGAAGAGCAGGGTCAGCAGCAGAGAACGATGCTGATTTCTCCGGAGCCGGGGATTGTAATACAGCTCACGCTGGATGAACTGGCGATGGCACGTGCTCGGGAACGCCGAGGGATTGTGCTGCGGCTGATTGCAGACAGCGGTACTGAAGAAGTGGTCGCAGAATCTGAAACGGCAAATGTCGCGGCACAGTTTGCTGGTCAGGCTGTTCTGCAACTGCGTGCGACGGGGGCGGGGGCGTGGGCCAATGACAAGGTTGGTCGCGCTGTGGACCATAATACAGCCGAGTGGTCGTTGTGGCTGGGCCGTCCGCTTGTCGGTCAATGGGTCGCTGACATTCGGGCCGTGTTGACTGTCCTGGAACGAGAATTCGGGGACATACCGGTTTCAGTGCATGCCGATGGATCGGCGGCAGTTGCGGCAGTGTTTGCAGCAGCATTGTCACCACAAATTGATGGCCTTCAGCTGGTGAATCTGCCGAGCAGTTTTGTAGTGGGTGAGCCGTGGCTGAAACTTCGTCTGGGGGTGCTTGTCCCGGGCATTCTGAGAGAAGCGGGGGACATCTCTGACCTGATACAACTGACAGCGCCTCGACCTCTTGCTGTTCACGGACTCACCGGAGCGGACGGGTCTTCAGTATCTGCAGCAGTGGCCGAAGAATGGCGGGCTGTTATTGCGGCGGGCTGGATTGGTTCGGGGACAGCACCAAAGGTGCAGGCGGCTCGCTGACGGCTGGCTGCAGAGCAGGGTCCAGCCGTAAGCGATGCTAGCGAGAACCGAGGACGGCGTATTCTGCCATGCGACGTTCACGTTCAAACAATCTGATCAGTGCCGCTACAGAGGTGACCTCCAGTTTACGCATCGCATTTGAGCGATGTCGTTCAACGGTCTTGATGCTGATGTTCAGAGCCGTTGAGATCCCCTTGTTTGTTTCTCCGTCGTAGACAAGTTCGACAACCTGAAGTTCACGTGGTGTCAGCAGGTCCAGCCATGTGCGACCGGACCCTCGCCGCGGAGGCAGTACGGCGGCTGAACTCCTGCGACGAAATGGAAGCGAAGCAGTGGCTTCCTTGATTGCAGTAAGAATGTCTGAGCGTTC
>JALRDR010000667.1 GCA_023262145.1 Planctomycetaceae bacterium
CGGATCACTGAACAGATCTGTGTGCCGTGCGGGGCACTGACGATCCGGGACAATTGTCACGTGTTACAAAGCGGGAGTTGCTGCTTCAGCGACCAGGCGGCCTGAAGAGAGCAAACGGGCTGATGCGGTTGCGATACTTCACATTCACTTCGGTGCCGCGGAGCTTCCAGTTTTCCTGAGTCCAGACACCGAAAGGCGTGACGACCCACTCGCCCTTGACTTCGTAATAGAACGGAGCGTACAGGGCCTTGTATTCGTGGGCGTACAGCATTTCGTGTGGATGCAGTGCCGGATTCGTAATGGAGGTGCCACCCATCTGCGCCGGAATGCCGGCAATTGGAGCCGGGTACAGCGAGGCACCCAGTTGAGGGTAGCCAGCGGCGTGTTGCGGAGGGGGCGATGGTACAGCCGGGGGCTGAGCAGCTGCCCAGATGGCAGGTGTCGCCGCGATCGTTCGGAGCGGCTGAGGAGCACCGACGGAGGCGTGGTGCTGCACCTGTGGAGCCCGTTGTACGGGCAGGGGCTGAGACTGCACCGGGCCGACGTCGGCAGCGGATGAGTCAATGGGCTGAAGTGTCTGCTCGGGGAGCCCCGAACTGACGGTTGGCTGTGGAGCCGGCTGCCTTGCTCCAGCAGCGCTCTGTTCTTCGTCAGCCGTCAGACTGCTGTTGACCAGCATACCAACGACCAGTGCGACCAATCCCATACGCAGCATTTCCGCCCCTCCGTGGCCTGGCTGAGTTCATTGCCCGCGTCGCTGATCATCGCATCCTCGGATGATCCGTACTGACTGACGCTGCGTTCTACGGACTTTTTCACCAGCCCGATGAAACTGAGTTTTTGGAGCATCATTCACGCAGACCAGAGCGAATGAGCCGGTCCGAAAACTCTGTTTCTGGGAGATCGGTCTGTCAGGCGCGGACGAATCAGCGAATACGTGTTTTGACGTGCCGTGGACCGGCGGGAAAACAAATGAATTGCAATTAGTCTTCCCAGCCTTCCCATTTTTCGCACAGGGCACGATCGCTACAGTGCTCAAACTTACTCGATTTGGCGAGATGTGTGCCTGTGTTCTATAGTCCGCACCGGCAGGGGACGTACGCAGGCTTACAGACCTGCGATGTTCTGCCGGTTTTTGCACCCGAAGACGGGCTTGAGCGGCCGTTCAGATTCCTGTCTGCTCAGCGAGTTTTTTTGGGGGCCAACGGGCGGTAAGTTTGCGGCAGCAGGGAAAATACGGCTGCACGTAATTGATACTCAGAACGCGATTCAGTCAGGCAAAGGATGCCATAGTGGCGCGCAGCAAGAAGTCAGCAACAGGTTCTCACAACAAAACGGCAGACGAGTTGCCTCCGGATCATGGAGTGCAGTTTGTTCCCATCAGTGAAGAGACTCGTCGCAGGTATCTGAACTATGCGATGTCCGTGATCACATCACGTGCCCTGCCGGATGTTCGTGACGGCCTGAAGCCGGTGCAGCGGCGGATTCTGTATGTGATGTATGACCGGATGCGTCTGCTGGCGGACGCCAAGACGAGCAAGTGTGCCAAGATCAGCGGAAATACGACGGGTTCATTTCATCCCCATGGCGAGATGGCCGTTTACGAAGCGCTCGTTCGCATGGCTCAGGATTTCAGTCTG
Organism: Planctomycetaceae bacterium; assembly: GCA_023262145.1. GTDB lineage: Bacteria > Planctomycetota > Planctomycetia > Planctomycetales > Planctomycetaceae > SXXK01. The sequence continues at coordinate 1,641 of JALRDR010000667.1, forward strand.
CGTTATCCGCTGGTCGTGGGGCAGGGGAATTTCGGTTCGGTGATGGGCCTGCGGGCAGCAGCAGCTCGCTATACCGAAGCTCGACTTTCGCGGCTCGCAGAGAACCTGATGAACGAACTGCGGTATGACACCGTGGATATGCGACCAACCTACGATGCAGCCGATGAGGAGCCAGCTGTTCTGCCGGCACGGTATCCGGCGTTGCTCGTCAACGGCTCATCCGGGATTGCGGTCGGGATGGCAACGAACATGCCGCCGCATAACCTTGGTGAAGTCATCAAAGCGGCCGTGCACCTGATCGAACAGCCGGACGCCACTGTTGCTCAGCTGATGAAGTACATCAAAGCTCCGGATTTTCCCCTTGGCGGGCGGCTGGTGACTGATCGTGCAGAGTTGCGTTCGATGTACGAGACCGGTCGCGGTGCAGTCAGAATGCGTGGTGAATGGAGATTTGATACGGATGGAAAGAAGGAGCTTTCGAATCGGCTGGTGATTTATTCGATTCCCTACGGAGTCACCACCGGTCCACTGATGGCTGAGCTGGGAGAACTGATTGCGGATCGCAAGCTGCCGCAGCTGGAATCGGTCAACGACGAGACAAATGAAGAGAATGGTCTTCGCATCGTGCTGGAACTGAAGTCCGGTGCTGACCCTGAACAGGTCCTGTCGTATCTGTTCAAGCACACTGCTCTGGAACAGAACTTCAACTACAACGCGACCTGTCTGGTGCCTTCGGCAGACGGTCAGATTGTGCCTGCGGTGCTGAGCCTGAAGGAACTGCTGCAGCATTTCCTTGATTTCCGTTATCTGACTGTCGAGCGTCGGCTGAGTTTTCAGCTGGAGCAGCTGCGGCGTCGGATTCATATTCTGGAGGGGTTTGCCATCATTTTTGATGGCCTTGAGCGAGCACTGAAGATCATTCGTGCCAGCGATGGCAAGAAGGATGCTGCTGAAAAGCTGATGGCGGAGTTTCCGCTTGATGCGGCGCAGACCGATGCAATTCTGGAGCTGCAGCTGTATCGCATCTCTCGACTGGAGATCGGACGCATCCGTGAGGAGCTGGCGGAGAAGCAGGCTGCTGCCGCGAAGATCGAAGCCACGTTGCGATCGCGGGCGAAGATGTGGAAGCTGATCACCGACGAGCTGCAGGAGACTGCAGAGGAGTTCGGGGATAAGCGACGAAGTGGCCTTGGGTCGGCTGAAGAAGTAACGGATTTCGATCCGCAGGCATTCATCATTCGAGAGAACACGAATGTTGTGGTGACTCGGGAAGGCTGGCTCAAACGCGTCGGGCAGCTTTCCGCAGTGTCTCGAACTCGCGTTCGTGAGGGCGACTCTGTGCTTACAGTGATCCCCGGCAGCACGCTGGATAACGCGGTGTTCTTTGCTTCAGACGGCGTTGCCTATACGCTGCAGATCGATCAGCTGCCTGTTTCTTCCGGTTACGGAGAACCACTGGCAAAGCGTGCGAGGCTGAAGGATGGTGTCAGCATCGTGGCAGCCCTGACCACAGATAACAGGTTCATTGCTGATGCTGCAGCGTCGCAGGATGGTGTGGGGCTGACCCTGCTGATTCTGACCCGACGTGGTCAGGTGATGCAGTTGCCGTACGAGTTGTTTCGTTCAGCCTCAACGCGAGCTGGTCGCAAGTACTGCCGGCTGGGCAAGGGAGACGAAGTGATCGCGGTGGAACTGGTACGCGATGCGGAAACGCTGTTTATTGCAACGCGTCATGCCCGAGTGCTGCATTTTCGAATTGATGAGGTTCCGGTTCTGGGAGGTGCGGGGAAGGGGGTCCGGGGGATTCGTCTGGACAGCGGTGATGAAGTACTTGGGATGGTACAGCTCAGCCGCCCCGGCGACACAATGCGGATCAAGAACGAGAACGGGAACATACTCGGATTTGGGCAGACCAAGTATCAGGTCACGTCACGCGGAGGCCGCGGGGTGCGCACGTCAGCACGCGTTGGATTCTCAGAGATACTGCGGCCGGACGTTGAACTGGTTGACTGGAGCACGCTGGAGGACAGCTGAGAAATCAGCTTGAGTATGCCGCTGACAGATGGCCGCTGACAGATGCGGGGGCGAACCGGGATACGGATGCCCCTGTCAGCGGACGTACAGGAATTCGTTGCTGTTCAGCAGGACCCGGCAAAGTGCGGGCAGGCCCCAGTTTGCAGAGAAAGCCAGTGATCCCTGCAGTTCGTCCTCCGAGAGCGGCCGTGACCAGAGCAGTTCTGCCAGCAATTGCAGTTGCTGCCGGTCTGAATTACCAGCCTCGCGCTGAATCCGAGCGGCAAGTTCATCAGCCATGCGAAACACGAGCTCATTGTTAAGCAGCGAGAGGGCCTGCAGCGGAGTCGTGGTTGCCGGGCGAACCTGTGCCGCAGAAGAGGGATCCGGGC
>JALRDR010000687.1 GCA_023262145.1 Planctomycetaceae bacterium
GTACATCAACACGCAGGGCCAGACGTTTGCCATCATCGAGCCTGGTGAATTCCTGATGGGTTCCCCGCCGACGGAAGCCGGACGACTCCCGGGTGAACGACAGCATCAACGAACCATCAATTCACGCCTCGCCATCTCGACCACGGAAGTCACCCGGAAACAGTGGCGGCGGTTCAGTCAGAGCAGTGGAGCACTCAGTGCCGACCATCCCCAGATCATGCTCCATTCACGGACCGACGATTCTCCGATGGGCTCGATGCACTGGTACGAGGCAGCTCAGTACTGCAACTGGCTGAGTGAACAGGAAGGGATTCCCGAATCACAGTGGTGCTACCAGCCGAATGAGCAGGATGAATTCGGTCCCGGCATGTCTGTCCGAGGCGATTTTCTGCAGCTCACTGGCTATCGATTACCCACCGAAGCGGAGTGGGAGTATGCCTGCCGAGCAGAGACACGCAGCAGCAGATGTTACGGATCGACGGAAGCTCTGCTTTCTCGCTACGCGTGGTACTCCATCGCAGGCAACATCGACAAACGGCTGCATCCGGTAGCCAGACTGAAGCCAAACGACTTCGGCCTGTTCGACATGCATGGCAGCGTCTGGGAATGGTGTTTCGACGCGGAGCAGGATTATCCGATGCTGCAGAACACCAACGAAACGACGCAGCAGAGTGCACTTGATGCAATCAGGATTACGAATGATCAGAGTCGAAGGTTACGGGGCGGATCGCTCTTCGACCCAGCGGAACTGATCCGTTCGGCATACCGCAACAGCGATCAGGCTGACTACCAGTCGATCAACTATGGGCTTCGACCGGTCAGAACATTCCCGACCGCCGATTAGTCCCGCTTCTCTCCCACGATGGAAGTACAACACCGCATTTGCCTGCGGGAGTCACCTGCTGAAATGATTTACGGCAACAGGCGGAAGCTGCTCTCCGGGAACAGACCGCCGTCGCTGTTCTGCGGGCACGTCACTCCAGGACGCTCAGTCAAGCAGGAGTCGCATGAAGCTGATGCATCCCGGTGCCGGTATCCAGATGAGTCATGACCGGGTGGAGAACATCCTGTGCGATTCATTTCCGTATCAGCGAATGTTCGAACGTCGCTGATGGTGTTTACGAACAGGGTGATTTCAGGCGCGCAGTTGCCACCTGGTGTCCGCCACGTCCAGCGGGAGCGATGGAGGTCTACGCCAGCGGATGCGGTTGTCACTATCTTTCTTAGTACCGAATTTCCGAGGATGTGCAGCTCAGGTGGCCGGAGGAGACTGGGCTGGAAAAGATGGATAACGCAAAGTTGCCCCATAGGTTGCGGCACGAGGAACGCTATGAAAACAACTCGTCACCAGAATCTGTGGGTAAATTTTGGCTCCGGTAGTTTCCCAAATGCGTGATACATGGCGATTTGCAGCGCTTCGGGAGTGCGATAGCCGTAGGCCTTTTTCATGGTGAGTTTCGCCTTGCCGTTGAAACTCTCCACGACACCAGCCGACAATGAGCCCTTCGCACGACACCCGCTCATCGATGACATCGAGACTTGTGAATCGCCTTCCCACTGACAGGCGAAGGCATTGCCGTGTAAATTCATCAACATCGAAAGTCACTTCAATTGACGGCCATTTGATGTGCGATCGAACACGAAGTCCCACGCCCAGACATCGTTTGGACGCTCCGCACGCCGACGAACACAGCTGT
>JALRDR010000729.1 GCA_023262145.1 Planctomycetaceae bacterium
GATCTCTTTCCATGTCCAGTACGGGAACGTGCGATCCAGCCTGATTCTCCCACCGGTGGCGACGAACACCTTGCGTGCAACAGTGACCGCCCGGTCCAGTTCGGCCTCCGTCAGATACACTTCCGTGTCGCAGAGCCGAAGCACATGAGAGCCGCGCTCGGTCATCCGCAGGTACGAGAGCTGCCAGTCGCACACCCACTGATTGATTCGGTCCGTACACTCGTCCGCAGGATCGAACCTGGGATCATTCTCCAGTCTCACCCCGACCGCGGACAGGAACTGGCCGAACTGACGGTCGTCGACTTCTGAATCTTCTGTCGGCGGCGGAGCAGACATCTCCATGATTTGCTGCTGCTTTTTAACCGACTCCCGCCGCAGTTCACCGAACATGAACCTCTTGCTGTTCCGGAAGATCGTCTCGATCTCCTGCTCCGGCAACGGTGGTTCGCAGGTAACCAGATTCGCCCCGAGCAGACGGACAATTACCTCCTGCTCGATCTGCGGATCATCAAACGAATTGATCCCGTGCAACTGCCAGATCTCACGCCAGATGCTGTTCGCAAACCGGAGCATGGCGTTGTTCCGCCCCGGGGAATGAACCTTCTCTCGGATCTGTCTGAACGCTGCGTGATTGCTCAGACCGCCACCGGAACTCTGCTCCTGCGTGTAATTCTGATTCACCCACTGGACGAACGACTCCGGGAGATCCGCGATCTGGATGTCGCCCAACTGCCGCCCGGGAACCCATTCGTAGCGTCTGCCATTCTCGTGCTGCGACGGTGGCGCAATCGACTGAGTCTCTTTGCCTGCACCGCCGATTCGGACTTCCAGCCCGTTGATCGTCACGTTCGCCACATCGGGCAAACCGGGATGCCAGCGATACAACCGGTGCGTGGACTTGTTCGAGGTCCACGAGACTGTCGGATAATCGCCCAGCATCTGTTCAGCGATCAAGCCACCCTCTTCGGTGTCGTTCTCGATGTCCACGACTGCTTCAGATGGGTCGATGCCGTGACATAACCCGAGCACGATTCCCATGTTCCACTGTTTGTTAGTGAACCATTCGGTCATCATTTCCGGATCATTTGTGGCAGACTTGCCCCATCCCTGATCCACCGGATGTTTTCCAATGGACGTGCAGGATGATCCCTTCGCACAGGAGCAGCGCACGCCACTATCACTCCAGATCGGGCGATGCACTCGCAATACATACAGCCCGTGCCGCGCAAGCAGCATCGCCCCGTTCTCTGTTTCCGACGGCATTTTGATTCCTTTCATTGGGGCAGCGATTGTGGACGGTCTGTTTCATAAAATCAATGCGAACTTTATGCTACAGCACTTGACAGAGCAAACGATGCTGTCGAAAATCGCGGATGAAATCCCGGCGATGCTTTAGCAGAATTCAATGCTGAGCACGACTGTTTGTTCATGCAATTGATTGAACAGCAGGCATATCACTGATTTCAATGGTATGTGCAAACGCAGACTTGGTGTTGACGTACCTTTCACGTTAACGATCAAACCATCCTCTGCAAGTAGCCCTCCGGGTGGCTTTAGTGTCCTGGCCCGAAAACTGGTGTAAACATTCGCCATTTCCTCCCGCCGCGATGGCTCCTATTGGTGGGGTGCTCTGTGAGCACGCAACAAAGACACAGGTTGCACAGATTTTTACGTTGTTGGGATCTGTCATCCGGAGTTTGTTCATGCCTGAGATGAGAGAACGGAATCTCACGAGAATCTGGTTGTCGGTTTGCCGGAAGTTACAGGAGACCGATTGGTGCGCCATTGAGTTCACGAAAGTCATCTGTCACTTCCTGAATCAATACGAACCCCCGAAACCCGTTTACAAAGGATCAGTGAGCTGGACAGCATGGAAGATGTATCTGTCCAAAGCAAACAACTGGATGGTGACCAGTACGACGATCGTTCACTATGCAACAGAACACAATGCCGGCAATCGGTTCGATCATAACCCAATCACATACTTAACGGACGAGGAATACGCAGAACGAGTCATTGATGATTTGCTTCAAGCTGAAGATCATCCAGAGGCTCGCGTGCGACACAGCAAGGAAGTCTCAAGTGACATCATCAGACAACTTAGAGCCCGAGACCAACTCGACGAACGCTGGGCGCTGGTCACATCAACCCCCAGCGATTACTCGTATGCTCTCCCACCCCGAGACATTGCTCGACGCATGGATGGGGACGGGAAAAACGTACATGACGCTCAGCGTTCTGAAAAGCGATCTCGCAGAAGGCGGAGCAGCCCTGATCCTGTGCCCAGCGACCGTAATCGGCGTGTGGCACGGCGAGATTCAAAAGCACACAAGCGGCCAGTTCGAAGTCATAAAGTTCAAGCCGTCATGGAGTTCGAAACGGAAGGCTCAGCACGCAAAAGCAGAACTGGAGCACGCGAAGAAGTATCGCAAGCCGATCATTCTGGTGGTCAATTACGAGACAGCGATCCGCGATCAGATGCTGAAACTGCTGCAAACAACTCGGTGGCAGACGGTAGTGGCCGACGAATCGCACCGGCTGAAAGGCCACAACACAGCGACGTCCAAAATGGCGGCTCGCTTCCAGGATCATTCATTGCGGCGGATTGCCCTGACAGGGACGCCAATGCCGAACAACGAGGGGGACATCTTCGGGCAGGCTCGGTTTCTGAACAACCGGTACTTTGGCAGGTACTGGACGTCGTTTGTGGAGGACTACGGGATCAAGAACCCGGTGATTCAGGGGAAGATCGACAAGTGGAAGGATACAGACCGGATGCGGGAGATCATCGGTCAGTTCCGGCACCACATCTCGAAGGACGTGCTGGATCTTCCGGACAAGCAGGAGATTGTGGTTTCGGTGGAATTGTCGAAGGAGGGCATGAAAGCATACAGGGAGATGCAGGAGGATGCACTCACGACGATTCAGCAGGCGTTTGATAACGGC
>JALRDR010000743.1 GCA_023262145.1 Planctomycetaceae bacterium
ACGCAACAAATCTCACCAGACTCTGACGTCTGGGGCGATCCGTTGCCGGGTTTAAATTCAGCTCAGAAGTCGACCATAAAGCGAGCTCCGACGATGTCGTAGTTCGCGTGATCCGCTCCAGTGTCAATCACGCCGTTGATATAGTTCAACTGCAGCCTCGAATTCGGATTCCAGTGCCAGTTGAGGCCCAGCGTGAAGCTCTCTCCAACACCACCAGTGATGTCATCATCGCTCAGATCCGCGTACGACCAGCGGGCGGCAATCTGCCATGCACCCCAACCGGAAGCCGTGCCGTCATCACAAGTACTGACGAGGAAGAAGTTCTCGAACGGCTTCACACGGCCCAGCTGACCAGTCTCTCGATCCCACGGCATGTGCTCGCCGGTGAAAAAGTAGGACACGTAGCCATAGCCTCCCCAGAAGTACAGGTCCGAGGCAGCGCTGTCACGATCCATCCAGGTCTGCTCAATTTCACCAACGAGCTGCATCGGGCCCAGATTCAGAACGCTCTCAAGACCCAGCAGGCGGTAATTCTGAGCGAATTCGATGCGATCCGTATTCAGCCAGCGACTCGACATCCGTGCCTCGGGACGAGTATGGAAGCGAGCAACGTTGGGAGCATCCCCTGAACCGTGCCCATCCGGGTAAGCCGTCGTGCCGGAAACAGCCCAGTGGAAGTAACTGCGACCGCCGGTTGATTCGTCATACCAGGGCGTCGATGCAAGCCGTCCTGCCAGTTCCAGCTGGTAGTGATCGCTCACGTATCCGGCATCATCCTGGGTCTTCTCCCCGTTGTAGACGCCGTATCGCCAGTTGTAGACCTGGTCCTCACTCACACCATAGGAAGCAATCCCCAGGCGACGAGCATCATCATTGAACGCCTCTACAATGAAAGGTCGTTCAAGAAACACGTTGTAGCGCGAACTGTTGATGTGATCGAGCCCGTACGGACGCTTCTGGTTCCCGATGAGCAGGGTCTGAAAGAACGGCAGGTCGTTCCAGCCAATATAAAGATCGCGGTACTCCGTGTCATTCGGATCCGCAAACTCCATCTCGATCTTGTACTCCATGTTGTCCTTAATGCTGCCCTTTACACCAAAACGCACGCGTCGCCAGACAAAACGGTCCTGCGGATCTCCACCCTCAAGGCCAGCAGTGGCAGCGTCGTGATTGGGTATTGACCAGTAATCACCGTGAATACGCCCCGACACAGTCATGTTCGAATTGGAGGATCCGTCTTTGATGAAGTAGTCATCAAACGTATCCTGAGTGTCCTGGAGTGACAGCCAGTTGTTCTCAAGCGTCTCCAGACGCTTCTCGATGCTCTCATCGATCTGCCGACTGTAAGAGACTCCGCTGGCTGTCGTTCCTGCGTCAGAAGCAGTGCCCTCGAGTTCACGAATTCTGGCCTCAGCCTGCTCCAGCCGCTGCACAAGCTGCCCCATCTGTGACTCAACCACAGGCTCATCGCCAGCCGGCGAATTACCGCAGATTGCGATCGCGATCACGATCACGACACTCCACATGCGGGCCATCGAAATGGACACTCTCTGATTCATCAGCCATATTCCTTCAAAGGCAGCTTGCAATTTGTCGTTGATCTGGAACTATCCATGTTCCACCTGTCCTACATCGAATGATCCTGCCGCGTTTATTATTAATTTGGGATCTGACGACAAAGCCGTCTGAAATTGCAGCCCCGGTCGTTAGGGTTGTTCCGATTAGGCGAAGTTTTTAGTGTGCTCCCGTTCATACGGCGGCACAGCAGCATTTACCGCCGCTTTTCACTCAGCAGCCCCGGCCCCGGCCATCGGAA
>JALRDR010000805.1 GCA_023262145.1 Planctomycetaceae bacterium
GATTGAAGTCGCCCTTGCGGCAGGCCTGCATGCGAACAACGTAGCCTCTGCAGAAGACTCGAAGCAGGCCGCGGCGAACGCCGCCCCAGAATTGCTCCAGCCGTATGATGATCCCACCCCCGGGCTGGATATCCTTCAGCTGCGCGTCCATTGGTAACAGTTCGCGTGGAACTGGCTGGGCTGAAGGGGAGGACGGTGTTGTCTGGGACATCAATGGACATTCTGCAGAATAAAACTGTTCGCAGCGGCGACAACTGGCCAACCGGCTGACGCCTGCTTCCGCAGCTGACGCTTCTGGGAAATCAGGCACAGGCGCCGCGGTGCCAACAAAGCACACCGCAGCCTGAATTCTGCGTGATTATCCGTCGTGCTGAGCTAATTGCAATTCGGCGTTGAGCAGAGCCACCGTTCTCCCAAAGGCTAAACGACGGCCTGCCGAAGCATCCAGCCACTCATCGAGTATTGAAGGTCCCGCGGGGATCGCTTGCTGTGCGATAGGACTCACGGTCCAGAAGTTTCACCTGCACAACTGCCCGCTGCTGACCGCGAAAGATGACCATCTCAATCGGTGCCCCGATGTCGGCAAGGCTCACCAGATTAATCAGGTGGTTTTCATCAACGATATCGATCCCATTGAAGGAGATCACCACATCGTCCGGTCGCAGCCCGGCCATCACAGCAGGAGAATTCTGCTGATTGTAGACGCGGACAATGCGGGCGCCCCGGGGTGCTCGGAGTCCCAGTCGCTGAGCAGTGTTCTGGCTGAAGTCATTGTCGAGCTCAACACCGAGGTAAGCCCGACGGACACGTCCTGTGCTCACCAGCTGGTCGACAATACGACGGGCGAGATTGCTGGGGATGCTGAATCCGATCCCTTCATTTCCACCGCCACTGGATGCGATCGCCGTATTGATTCCAACGACATTTCCGTACATGTCCACCAGCGGCCCGCCACTGTTTCCCGGGTTAATCGCAGCATCAGTCTGCAGGAAATCCTGATTCGTCAGATTCTGGCCAGCTTCCAGCGAAAGATCCCGGCGGCCCTTTGCTGAGACAATTCCCATCGTGATTGACTGGCTCAGTCCGAACGGACTGCCCACCGCCAGTACAAAATGCCCAATACGCAGTGAATCACTGTCTCCCCATGTGGCAGCGGCCTGGCCATCATCACGAACCTGCAGCACAGCGATGTCGCTTTCGGAATCTCTGAAGACCCGATAGGGATGCTGCTCGGTTCCGTTCGGCATGACCAGATCAATGCTCTCCAGTTCGGCCCCGCGAACCACGTGCTGGTTCGTCACGACAAACAATCCACGGATTGCCTCTGAGCGTACGAGAACTCCAGATCCGGTCTCTTCTATCCGACGATCATTTTCCACCCGCACAGCCTGAATGTGCACTACTGATGGGAGCACCTGAACGGCGAGGTCAGAGATGTGCTGACCACTTTCCAGAAGAGCAGTCGCGAGCTGAGATGCACGCGGCCCCGCCGGCTTAGCTGCAGGTACCGCCGTAGCATCTTTGGTCAGTCTGAGAGAATCAAGGTGTCCGCCGGCTGCCAGCCCCAGCGAGAGCAGGGCGACAGAGCTGAGAATTGAAAAATGTCGGCGCGCCATCCAGGCCTCTCCTTTAGAAAGCAGCCATGCTTTGGCGCGGATCCTTCCGCCTTTATTTGTTGTTCCCCCGCTACGACCTTTACAAACGGGGGCTGGAAATTTCTGCAGGGGTCGGACATCCATCGACCTGCCCCCACGGTCTCCCTATCGAACACTGAGATCGTCTCTGGCAAATTTTTTTCGGTGGATTCTGCCGCTGGGCACTGAAGAGCGGTGACATCTGCTGACAGCCGGATTAATCCGAATAAACGTCACCAGCTCGTTCCGCTGCGTGTACGCACGTTGAGTCGACGTGCGTCAACAGCCATCAGAGTTGCCGTGGCGAACAAACTACGACGTTGGACCCTGATCCTGCGGAGCGAGGAACTGCCGCTGAACCGCCTGAAAAGCGGCCAACAGGTCTGTTGGGGCAGCGGCAGTGTGCAGCGTCAGCGCAACCGAGTCAGAAGTGAGCAGCAATTCAGCTGCCAACCCGCGAATCTGCAGGCGACACCAGGTCACATGATGGTCATAGTCAATCTCGACACCATCCGGCTGCGCTGCTTCGATCGCATCAACGAATCCTTCGAGCGGCATCGGGGTCGTCGGCTGGAACTCCACCGTGTCAAAAAAACCGCTGAATACCACGTCGAGTCCGCCCTGCAACGGTCGATCAGCATTCCAGAAATCACCGAGCTGCCAGCACCAGTCAACCTCTGTGGGACTGTCCTCAGCCAGATGAATCTCAACTCGATATTCAAACTCCGGCGTCCGTATCGCAGCGCAACCACCCTCGGGATCGCTGACCTGCATATCGACCCTGCGAAGCCCCAGTTGACGACGAAATTCCGAGTGCCGCTGCCCAATATCCTCACTCAGATCCTCTGCGCCGATTCGCGCAGCAAATGCCGCAGTCCAGTCGCTGTATTCAGCGGGAACCTGATGACTTTTGCGGAACCCCTTGAGCGAGCGAACAGGGGTTCGCCGCCGACGCGTCAGCCGAACAGCAGCAGCGGGGGAGTCTTTGCTCAGATAACTACTCATGCTGCGATTATATCCCACCGGCTCGTTGGAATCGAATCGATCCCATCCGGGAAATCCTCGTAAACTTCTGGCAAAAAAGCTGACCATTCGATTCACCGCTGCTGCCACGCCGCAGTGGAATCTTCGGCAAAAAAAAAGGCCTTCTCCCTGGGGAGAAGGCCCTGACAATGCCTATTCGTTTCGCGCTCAGAATTATTCCGGCGGTAATTCGAGTGGCGGTGGCGGTGGCACATCGGATCCTGAGTCTGGCTTGTCGTCAGTCGCCTCAATCACTGTCGTCGGTGCTTCCACCGTATTTGAGCTGCCACCGCTGCAACCTGGGATCAAAAGCAACCCCAGCAGCGAAAAACAATACTTACGCATAGCTGAAAATTTCCGGTTAAAGAAGAGAATCCGCACCGACACGGCAGGGCCGAACTGACAGATGCAGCCCGATACAGCGCCGTGTCCGATCCGGCTCAGTGCTCAGAATTCGCCCACGATTTCGCCATCACCAACGGCTGCCAGCCTCAGGCGATACAGATTCCTGTCGATGTTCTTCGAAATTGCTCTGACGGAACCATCTCCCAGAGCGAACTGCACAACTCCTGTATGGAAGCTCTCGTACTGCCACCAGTTCTGGTTTTTATCAGGCGAAAATCCCCATGCGGTCGGGAATGCTGCTCCAGCCATCCAGCGCCAGTTGAGGAAGTCACCGCCGGTTGCCTCACCAAACAACAGCGTGTTGCTGGTTCCGTCGGTGAAGTCGCGGAAGCTGGTTCGCAAAGACCGAGCACCAAAGGCACCCTTCCAGCGCGGAGAAAGAGCGTCGCCAAAATAGCCTGCGACACCAAGATAGTTTGTGTAGCCGTAGTTTCTCTCAGTGCTGAAACCACCAACGGTCATGTAACCGGTGGAATCCAGGTGCAGGAGTACTGGGCAGTAAGGTGGTGAAGGCCGAGTCTTCTGTGGGTCTGAAGGGCACAGAAACGCACCCAGCTTGTACTGTGCCAGAGCGTTGGTGTCTGCATCAGACCACCATACAGTTTCCCGCATGAATTCCCCTGCAGAGGCGGGATCCGGACGGTGGTCAACACCTTTCCAGATCGCAATCTGATTGAACAGATTGTCCTGCTCAATGAATGGCAGCAGCTGTGGCAGAACTGACATCCACTGATGATCAAAGAAACCCAGATTCGCAGGACCCGTACCACCCCACGGAACTGTCGCGGGCGGGCCGTAGTGACCAACTGGAAGGCGACCATGCACATCGTGATGGTTGTGGGCCGCCAGTGCAATCTGCTTCAGGTTGTTCTTGCACTGAGTTCTTCTGGCTGCTTCGCGAGCCTGCTGCACTGCGGGCAACAGCAAAGCGACCAGAATGGCGATGATTGCGATCACCACCAGCAGTTCGATGAGCGTAAATGCCCGCCGATCTGAAGCAGGAGCACGATTGATGTATCTCCTCATGACTCTACCTCCGTTAGATGAAAACAAAAGAAAATCACAGTTACGCTTGTATGACTGCGGAACTTCTGCATCCGGAATTTCTCGATTCGCTCATTTCATCTGCGAACCACACTTCCGAACCGAACAAATCACAATCAGCACAGTGTCATGTCCTGGACATGCCCTGCAGTATCATGGAGTCCAGCAAACAGCATACCACTCCATGTAGAGAACTCCGAGTAAAACAAACGCCCAGCGTTCTGATAGTAGCTACCAAATGAAGCGAATCCTCGGGAAGCCGATCGCAAACAAAATTCGTCAATGTCTGCAGCACACTGTTGTGCCCCGAACATCTTTGTGCCCTGAAATAGTGCACCAGTCGCCTTGTCCGCCTGTTTCGAAATCATGATTGATTCATCGCAAGCACGGATCGGCCTCAGCCAATCAGACAAACATTTCCGTCAGGCCAGACATGCCAACTTCTGCCCGCCACTCCTCGTGGATTGTCTGCCTGCAAATCACGCTTCTTACGCGCCAACGTCAGCAAATCTCACTCAGAAATCCTACCCGATGCCTAGGGGAATCGGGATCACCACAGTCATTTCTGAGAAAAAAAACGCAGATCACCGCGGAAAACGTGTTCAAGAACACTCAATCGTTCAGGTTTCCCATGACGCAATGCAGTGCGTCATGAAGCCGCACAGATGGCATATTCCGAACAATAAACTCAAGAAGAAGCCTCGAACTGCCCATAGGGGCAGCCGAGAGCGAGCGCCGATAAACATCCCGTTATCCCACAGAGAATTGCGAGAATAACTTGCCATTTCGCACAGAAACTGCGCATTCATCGCCCCAGCGATGGTAGCCTTTGCTGTATTCTCATTTGACAGAAAGCCTTCTCATCAGCAAGATTCTTGAGCTGGTGCGCACAATCTTCGCAGAGACGGTTGTGAAACTTGCGGAGTTGGAAAACTCCCAGCCGGTGTTAAATACGTTGACCTCATGAGCGATCCTGCCTGCGGATGCTGATGACCTCTGACTGGCTACCGCCAGCCCGAACAATCAGTCAGCTCAGGTTAACAGTTGCTTTGACTGTGATGTGGCTTTGCAACTCAACCTTGCGTTGCCCAAGCTGCGGTACTGGGGATCGGGCTTCCCGAGACGGATGCTTTCAATTCCCGCTGCAATCATTTTCTTCTTTCTGGCACGAAATCTGCTGAATCTGGCTTTGCATCGGCATCGGTTCAGAGAAAGGCATGTCCCGCAGACTTTCGGCATTGGAGTGCATATCGACTGTGTATCCGTTGTCACCTCCGTGATCCCCTGGGGGTGAGTTTTTTTCCTTGCTCTTAAGGCGAGACAAAGATGAAGAAAAACAAGACCACAGCACCTGCAGCATCGCGGAGGGGGTTCACATTAATTGAACTGCTCGTCGTGATCGCCATCATCGCCATTCTTGTTGCCCTGCTGCTGCCAGCAGTACAGCAGGCACGTGAGGCAGCCCGACGCACTCAGTGCAAGAACAATCTGAAGCAGATGGTACTTGCACTGCACAATCACCACGACGTGAAAGGGCGATTCCCGGTCGGCACCAGCATCGGCAGGGGCTGGTGGACTTCACAGGCTAACTATGACGAACCGCCGGCTGGTTATCGATTTGCAGGTTCATCCTATCCAGCTGAAGGGCCATGCTATTCATGGATGTTCTACAGCCTTCCTTTTGTTGAGCAGGCCAATATCTATGAGCAGATGAACCCTCAGGATGGTCCTGCCGCGTGGCCATGGTGGCTGCTCATGAATGACGGCAATGCGATCACCAGCGTGAACCTGTCAACATTCATGTGTCCTTCAGACCCAAACGCTGCCGGTGTCTGGGGCACCAAGCCCTATGCCGCCTCAGTGAGCAGTTATCTTGGTTGCGTTGGCACACACACCTACAAGCAACAGCGAACTTACAGCGGTGTAGACCCACGGGGTGGACAATTCGCCCAGGTGACCGGGCAGGACGGCATGCTTTACGTGAACTCATCTACGCGGTTCCGCGACGTGACCGATGGAACATCAAACACTCTGTTCTTCGGCGAACGGCATGTTCCTGATGGTAAGGAATACGGCTGGATCGTCGCAGGCTGGGGTGCCGATGGCTACGGTTTTGGCGTGGCCGACGTGGTGCTTGGCGTGGAAGAGTGCTTCGGTGGAGGCACAGGGCAACTGGCGAATGAGCCCAGCTACTACCAGCAGGGAAAGAAAAGTGTCTACAACGACATGTTCCATTTCTGGAGCCACCACGCCGGTGGTGCACAGTTTGGAATGGTTGACGGTTCAGTTCAGTTTCTGTCCTATAACGTCGACAAGAACGTGATTCGGGCTCTGGCAACTCGCGGCGGCGGTGAGAACGTTGAACTGCCGTTCTGATGACTGGTCCCTGAATTCTGCTCAGTAAGCTTCCGACTGATCCATTTCGGTCGGAAGCTCTTTCAATTGGCAAAAGGAACAGCGCCGTATTCCCGGTTGACTGCCTTCGCCATTCTGCTTTTACCACTCCTGAACATATCGGAGTCAATCCCTATGAAGTCCATGTTCTCAACCCTCGCACTTTCTGCACTGCTGCTGACCGCAATCGGCTGCGGAAGCGGTGAGGTTTCTGACACGTCCAATATGGAAGATGCACCGCCGGCCGAACTGAGCACGAAAATGTCGATGCTGAAGGGTGCTGATTCTGCTCCGGCAGCGGACAAGGAACCGGAAGTCAAATAGCAACGGGCTTTCGGCATTGTCGAGATTGAGCAATCAGAACGGTGATCCTTATCGGATCACCGTTCTTTCTTTTCCGTGCCTTCAAAAAACATGCCTGACGTATCTGAACTCAGTGTAGACTGCCCTGCTCTTCCCCGTCTCCACCAGATCGAATCTCAGGCCCGGAGTCCTTCCGGAAGAAACCCGTTCTGATGTCCTGATCGCAATCCGTCTTTCGCCGTGCTGGTTCCTGAATCGCGGCCACTGCCTGTGGTGTCCAGTGATGTCCTGCAGCTCCTCCAGCAATCTGATGGCATCAGGCCCTGCCCCTGAAGAACAGCCGATGCAAAACCACACCATGCTGACTTTGCTTTTCTGCCTGTGGCTCTGCAGCACGCCTGCAGCAGGACAGCAGGTGCCATCGTTCCGCAATGAAGTCATGCCCGTTCTTTCCCGTGCGGGATGCGCACTGGGAACCTGCCACGGAAACCAGAATGGCAAAGGTGGCTTTCGCCTGTCGCTGCGCGGCCAGCACCCGGATCAGGACCTGGTTACACTGACCCGCAGCCTGGGCTCTCGACGCGTCGATCTGCTCAGGCCCCAAAATAGCCTCCTGCTTCGCAAGCCACTCATGGATGTACCTCATGAAGGCGGAAAGCGATTCGAGCAGACATCCACGGAATATCAGACGCTCCTGACATGGATCGCAATGGGAATGCCCGCAGATTCCGAAAACACTCCTGCTCTGATCGGGCTGAACGTCTCTCCGGAAGCCTCAACGCTCCTCGGCAGTGATCGACAACAGGTACTGGAGGTTGTCGCAGAGTACTCAGACGGTTCCAGCAGGGCTATTAATCATCTGGCTGTTTTTGAATCCTCCAACCCCGCTGTGGTTGTGTCGCCAGACGGCACCGTAGCGTTTGCCGAGTCTGAGTTTACGCAACAGACATCCGTAACAGTTCGCTACCAGCAACTGCAGGCTGTCAGCACCGTCGATCACGTACCGAAACGGGATGGTTTTCGGTTTCAATCTCCTCAGCCAAACAATGAAATTGACACCCTGGTGTTCTCACAGTTGCAACGGCTCAGAATCAATCCGTCTGCGCTCTGTGACGACACCGTCTTCCTGCGTCGGCTGTATCTGGACCTCACCGGTCGCCTTCCCACGCCTGAACAGGCACGCAGATTTCGAGGCTCCGGCGAACCGGGTCGCCGAGCAGCTCTGATCGATGAATTGCTTGCATCCGCCGACTTTGCAGATGTGCAGGCCATGCGCTGGGCTGACCTGCTTCGGGTTGAGGATAAGACGCTGGATGCAAAAGGCGTGCAGATTTTTTATCACTGGATTCGCGAACAGGTTGCGTCCGATCGGCCGCTGAACGAGTTTGCTGCTGAACTGATTGCTGCGCGTGGCAGCACCTACTCCTCACCACCGACCAACTTCTACCGCGCGCTGCGCAAGCCGGAAGAGCGTGCCGAGGCGACCGCGCAGGTCTTCCTTGGAATACGACTGCAATGTGCCCGCTGCCACAACCATCCGTTCGACCGCTGGACCCAGGATGATTACTACGGCTGGACCGGATTCTTCTCCCGAATTGACTACAAGATTCTGGAAAATCGCCGCCGTGACTCCAACGACAAACATGAGTTTGACGGGGAGCAGATTGTCTTCATGAAGGAAGACGGTGAAACTGCCAATCCAGGCACCGGTCAGATTGCCGCCCTGCGCTTTCTCGGCAATGAACATCCTCAGGTGACCACGCCTATCGACGATTCCGAACGCGATCGACTGTTGATTCTGGCCGACTGGTTTGCCGATCCGACAAATGAGCGATTCGCCGCAAGTCAGGCCAACCGCATCTGGTTTCAGTTGTTCGGTCGTGGGATCGTGGATCCGATCGACGACTTCCGCAGTACCAATCCTGCTGTGAATCCTCCGTTGCTGAAGCTGATCACAGACAAGTTTGTCGCTGGCGGTATGCGAGTTCGCCCGCTGATGCGCCTGATCCTGAATTCAGCAGCCTGGCAGCTTGCTTCCGATGAGAATGAGACCAACCAGTTTGACCAGACTCTTTTTTCACACGCAATTCCAGTGCGACTCAGCGCGGAACAGATGGTCGACTCAATCAGCCAGGTGATCGGGGTGACACCGGCATTTGGTGGGCAGCCAGCGGGGCTGCGGGCAGCTCAATTGCCTGGTGTGAGAAACGGGGGCCATCGCTACAGCGCACCAGAAATTGGCGATCGCTTCCTGAGGCTCTTCGGAAAACCAGACAGGCTGCAGACCTGCGAATGTGAACGATCCACGGAAACAACGCTGGCCCAGACAATGGAACTGGTCAGCGGAGAAATGTTGTCCCAGCTGCTGCAGCAACAGACGAATCGGCTGAGCGCCCTTATGGCCTCCGACGCTGATCACCGACAGCTTATTCAGGAACTCTGGTGGGCCGCCCTGACGCGAGCTCCCACGGAAGCTGAAGTTGACGCCATGCTCGCACATCTGCAGTCGTCCGCCGATCTGCGGCAGGCGCTGGAAGATATCATCTGGGCACTCGTAAACTCCAATGAGTTTCTGATTCGTCGCTGATTTCTGGTTCCACGCAACCGGGAGGCAATCAATGCAACACAAGTCGATTTCCCTGTCGCGCCGTGCGCTGCTCAGTGTCGGCGGCCAGGGGCTGCTCGGAATGACCCTGCCAAAGCTGCTGCAGGCCGAGGAACAGTCACCGTCAGCCGATTCTCGACCGCGGGCGAAGCGTGTGATCTTCCTGTTCCAGTGGGGTGGCCCAAGCCACGTCGATACGTTCGATATGAAACCCGATGCCCCCGATGGTTACCGCTCACTCTACAAGCCGGTTTCCGCGTCCGTCCCGGGGATGCATGTCTGTGAACACCTGCCCCGGATGGCACAGGTGATGCACCACTTCGCCCAGTTGCGCACCGTGCACCATGGCATGAATAATCACAACTCCGCTGGCTATACCGCCCTGACCGGCGTCGAACCGCCTATCGATGATCAGCGCCTGCGGGAATCACTCGATCTGTTTCCCGGCTACGGATCCGTTGTTGATACAGTCGCTCCCAATACAAACGGCATGCCGACATATGTGTCATACCCGCATCAGATCGCCGATGGCTCCACAACACCCGGCCAGCGTGCCAGTTTTCTGGGTAAGCAGCATGATCCGCTGTTCTTTCAGGATGACCCGAACGCTCCGGACTTCAGTCTCCCACAACTCAGCCTGCCTCAGAACCTGTCGCTCGATCGGCTGAGTAGTCGACGCGGGCTGCAGCAGATCATCAACCGACAGACTGCTCAGCTGGAAGAGTCAGCCGTCGCGCAGGGACTGAATTCCTTTTACAGCCGAAGTCTGGAAATGCTGGGCTCCCGGCAGATTCGAGCTGCATTCGATCTCTCCGAAGAACCGCAGGTACTGCGAGATGCATACGGGCGAACAACCTATGGCCAGGGATGCCTGCTGGCCCGAAGACTGGTGGAGCACGGGGTGAAGTTTGTCAGCGTTTACTTCTCACGCAGCATCGGAGGCAGAAGCAAGACTGACGGCGGCTGGGATACACACGGGTTTGATGACACCCGCATGTATGAGATTCTTCCGGAATGGCATCTTCCGCTCACCGACCAGACGCTGCCCACCCTTGTTCAGGATCTTTCCGATCGCGGGCTGCTGGATGAAACACTGGTGGTCTGGATGGGGGAATTTGGACGCACGCCAAAAATCAACAAGAACGTCAGTCGGGACCATTGGCCGCAATGCTACACCGTACTGATGGCTGGTGGTGGCGTCACCGGTGGTGCCGTCTACGGTGCCTCCGACAGGTATGGTGCCGTCCCGGACCGCGACCCGGTGACTATGGGGGATCTGGCTGCCACCCTGTACCACGCACTTGGTATCGATCATACCATGGAAGTACACGACAACCTCAATCGCCCATTGCCACTGGCACGAGGCCGAGCGATCAGTGAGATCTTTGGCTGATCTGCGCCCCCCGGTATCAGTAATCGGAATCCAACACACTTCAACCCGGAGCGGATTCCCGCAGAGCCTGATCCAGTTCCTTAATCAGCATCTCTGCCGGCTCCAGGCCGACAGAGATCCTGACCATCCCATCGGTGATTCCGGATTCCTGCCTCCGCGCTGCGGACAAGAATCGATGCGAGGTTCTGGCCGGATGGGATACCGTTGTTCGTGTATCGGCAAGGGTTGGTGAGAATGGTATGCCCGCTGCACATTGCATGAAACGACTCACTCGTGCTGACGCATTCTCCTCATCACCACGCAGCAGGACGGTAAGTATCCCTCCCGTTCCATTCGGATACAGAACTTCCGCAATCGCTCTGGATGGATGATCAGCCAGCAACGGGTACCAGACCCTGCTGATCTCTTCGTGGCCCTGCAGATACTCAGCCAACTGACGAGTTGTGCGACAGATCTGCTGCATTCGGAGCGGAAGAGTGCGCAGTCCGCGCTGTACCAGCCAGCACTCAAAGGGATTCGCATTCTGCCCAAAAACACTGGCCGTTTCCCGAAATCGACCGACCAGTTCCGCGGGCCCCGCAACGGCCCCCAGCAGCACGTCGCCATGACCATTGAGATATTTCGACGCACTGTGCATCACCACAGCAGCACCATGTTCCAGAGGTCGAATCAGCTCGCTGGTAGTAAATGTGGAATCAACGATCAGCGGTACCTTTCCTGCGGCAGCCGCCAGTCCACTGATATCCGCAACCTCCAGTAACGGATTTGCAACTGTCTCCACCAGAACCAGCTGCGTTGCCCCCTGGATCTTTCCTTGCAGTTCTGCCGGACTTGTGACATCAAAGTGATCAACCGCTATGCCAAGCTGCTGCAGTCGTTGCCCGAGCACCTGCGTCTTGCCGTATAGACTTCCCGACATCAAGACGTGGTCACCCGCTCGAGCCAGACTCAGGCAAATTGCTGCCAGGGCTCCCATCCCGGATGCAAATACTGCCCCCGCATCGGCACCTTCCAGCATCGCTATGCTGGCGGCAAGCGAATCATGGTTCGGGTTGTTGTCCCGCGTGTAAATATATCCCCCACCCTGGCCATTGATCTGCTCCAGCTGATCGATGTCGGCCACGTCAAAGGCAGCAGTCTGATAAAGCGGGGGCGTTGCCGCTGGTGCAACACCCGGCTGTGGCCGACCCATGCGAACAATATGCTGCGGCTCCCGCGCTGTATCTCCCATCAGCGTACCCTCCCCCCCTGCTCTGACTGCTTTTGACTTGCTGACTGCTTTTGCCCCAGCCGCGGTCGCTGCAGGCGGAAATCGATCAATCACTGCTGCTTACCGGATCCACCACCGCACGTGCCAGGGCTGCAACCGCTTCAACCGCCGGCTGATTATGACGCTGCCACGGTACGATCACATGTGCATACTGGCGACCAGGCTCAACAAATTCCTGATGCATCGGACCAACTGTCTGCTGATACTGATCAAGTACCGATTCGGGAGTTCGTCCGCGCTCCAGAATGTCTCTCCGCAGACGTCGCATCAGCCGCAGGTCTGCCGGAACGTCCAGGTAGACAATAAAATCCAGCTGGGAACGCACTGCATCCGCAGCCAGCAGCAGCACCCCCTCAAGAATCAGCACAGCAGCCGGCTTGATCAGGACCGTCTCCGTCTGCCTGCTGTGAGTTGCAAAATCATAAACAGGTCGCTGCACGCACTCTCCGGCAGCAAGCTGTCGCAGATGTTCACTGAACAACGGCAGGTCAATGGAATCCGGGTGGTCCCAGTTCTCCGTTCCGTCGGCCAGACGCGACAGTTCCGGGCGATTCCTGAAGTACGCGTCCAGCTCCAGCAGAGCAACCTGCGGCGACGGAATCTGCTCCAGCACCTGACGCACAAATGTCGTCTTGCCCGATCCTGATCCACCACAAATGCCAATGATCAGCCGAGGCCGAACCATGAATGCTCCTTGCTGCCAACGCCGCCCGGGCCCCCGGTCGCACAACGGCCACTGCCGGAGAACAGATCGCAATTTCGACAGGTACTGTCAGGGAACAAAACAGAACTCCGGAGAATTCAACAGCACCCAGATCACATCCTCCGCGGCGAGCCTCCACTCCTCCCGCAACATCTCGGTCGGCGGATCTCCCAGCCGGGCCGCTTCTTCCTGCTCCTGTTTGATACGCGTCGCTTCGCGATTCAGGTGATTGGACCAGCTGACAACATTCTGGCGACCAGTGAGCACACGTCTTACAGCCCCCTCGACTCGACGCTCCGAAAACCCCGGAGAAAGGTCGGCCATGAAGTCCCGAAGCTCCTCCGACGTCGGCTCACGCGTCAGTATGCGCAGGAACAATTGCCGGGTGAGCTCAGCGGATGAAGTGCTCTCCAGAGTCAGATCCGTGAGCGCAGAATTATCACTCAGCTGCACGATCCTGTGACCCGCATTTCCATTGGCCATGGTCAACGGCTGCAGTACCGTTGAGTCAGCTTCGCGGATTGTCTGAGTGTGTGTCCGTGACTCGCGCCAGCCAAATACAGACATCAGGTCTACCAGACTCTGCGACACCGGCAGAGCAAGCGCGGGGCGATCACGTTCATTGCTGAGCGAACACAACTGCCACGCTCGCAGCGGCGCCCCAAGATTCTGGAAGGTGGACGCGGGACGACGCCCCTCCGGATCCAGAGTCAGCTTTTCTGCATCAAAGGCCTTCCCCGTCGCTGTATAAAGTGAGTCCAGAACCTGTTCAGCGGTCATCTTCTGCAGCGTCACTGCCCCAAACAGTTTTGCAATCGGGGCTTCCGCAGGGGCAGCCTCACGCTGCCATGCCCGCGTGTTCATGATTAACTCTGCAGTCGCCTTCAGGTCATAACCCACTGCCATGTGATATTCCGCCAGAGCTCGCAGCAGTGCGGCATCAGCAGGATCACCCTGGGACCAGTCGTCCGTACTTTCCATCAGCCCCTGCCCAAACAGGCGAGTCCACAGCCGATTCACGATGACCTCGGCGAAATGTGATGTCTGTGGATGGGTCAGCTGCAGGGCCAGCTGTTCGCGAGTATCGGTCGGGTCCCGCAACAGATCATTCCACGTGCGGGTGTCCGCCACACCACCCGGAAATGGCCAGCTCGGCTGGACGACAGATCCGGGCTCCAGACTGACAGTGACCGCCGCATGCCGCAGGCCGTCCGGTCCCTTAGGAACGCTGCTGGTCTCCGGAACCTCAAGCGGTCCTCGATTCAGTAGTGCGGCCATTTCAAACAACGACTGCTGAGTAACATCGCTCACGGGTGAGTCATGACAGCGGGCACAGGCAAGGTTATTCGCCCGAAAGGCGGACGCCAGCACGATTGCACGTTCTGCCATCGGGACATCATTCTGAGAGGCCATGGCGAATCCTGCCGGGCCTCCACCCAGCGGACTGCCCTTCATCTGCACCAGCTCCGTGGCAAATCGGTCCATTGGGCGGTTATCCAGAAATGCCTCATGAATCCACCACCGGAAAGGTCCGGAATTGTTCAATTCGGGTTTCAGAATCCCGGGGTTCTCTGCCAGTACATCCTGCCAATAGGACACCCAATGATCCGCCCACCGAGAATCTCTCAGAAACCGATCAATCGCCTGGCTGCGACGGGTTGCCGTTGGTAGCCGCAGGTACCACTCAATCTCATCGGCCTGAGGAATTGCCCCCGTGGTATTCAGCGTCAGGCGTCTGAGAAACGTCAGATCATCTGCCAGCGGAAGCGGCTGCAATCCACTGTCTGCAAGTGTCTGCTCCAGCATTCCGTCGATGTCCCCTGCCTGCAGCCTCCCGGCATCATCTCCCAGCCACTCTCGAATCTGCTGATGGCGGGAGCCCCAGTATTCCGTTTCCGCAACACTGGTCTCACGCCGAGTCTCGGCTTCAAGCCCACGCAGGAATTCCTCCTGCTCGCTGACGAGCAACCGCCAGTCCGATTCGTCGAGCGTCCATACCTGATCAGCGTGTCCCAGCAGCCGAAACCCGGTATTGCGGTCACCAAGGGCAATCACGGTGTCGCCGATTTCCATTCGCATATTCCGACCACCGACCAGCGTTTCCAGTTCAATCAGGTGTCGGCCCGACGTGAGCTTGATCGGCACGACTGTTTCCTGATTTCCTGCAGCAACCGGGTGCATGGAAACGTAGAGCGGTGCCGGCGGTTCCGGTACTTCCTGGTGTCCGCTGGCTGCACTTGACATCATCTCCAGCTCGGCAACTTCAACACCGTCAATTCGAAGTCGGGTCCTGCTGCGAGCTCTGACCAATAACCGGCTCTCCAGCTGTGGCGTCTCAATGTAAGTTCGCAATCGCAACGTTGCCGGGTTTGTGCGGTCTCCTGCAAGGCCGCCCTCGATATAATGCACAGGCAGGCGATGCAGCGCTGCAATTTGCTGCTGCCACCGCATTGTGATGCGTGTACGCTCCCGCTCCCATGGTTTGTCGACCAGCACGTGCTCACGTATCTCGACAGTCACCGCGTTGTCGGGAAGTTCAGCATCGGCAAGCTCCCGCAGAAATCGCTGCGGGCGAGTTGTTTTCCAGCGTGTCGCAATTTCCTCATCGTCCAGCATACGGCGGTAAACAGCCAGCTCATCAATTGCGCCACGCAATGTGCTGCGAGGATTCCCGCCTTGTGAACTTCCAATCCAGATCTGATCTGCATCCTGTATTGGAGCCCGCGATGACGTCTTGCCCCCCATATCCCACGAGCCAACAGTCGGTGTGCCATCAATCCACGCGACTGGCGCAGCTGTCTCTCCAAAACGAAAGCTGACTGCAATGTGATGCCATCTTCCATCCGGAGAAAAACCGAGGTCCGAATTCCAGCGATGAAATTCACCTGGTACCGTTTCCTGCTGATCAGCAGCCGGCACCTGATCTGCCGAACGGAAGAGAAAACTGACGCGCGCCGTACCGCCCATTCCACGCAGACGCAACGCCCAGCTCTGATTATCACGAGCCATCCCGGGATGACCAAATCGCCCTTTTCCAATGATGTAGATCTGATCTCCATCACGAATCGACGCTACACGTACCCAGGCCTCGATGCTGATCGCATCACCCTCAGCAAATCGGCAACTACCATCCGGCGGGTCGGCAAACTTCAGCCAGGAATTTCCGTCGAGCCCAAGAGCCATGTTATCGGCAGCAAAATCCGGGAATTCCGGGGGCCGTGGTCCGGCAACGTCAGCAGCAGGATTGCCTGCTGTTTCAATGCAGGGTGCTTCATCCAGCCGAGCATTGGTGAAGCTCCAGAACAGAACCGGCTCTGCAGCCTGATCCGCCGCCACCGCCGGCCGGGCCAGAATTGTGATCTGCAGAGCGAGCACACAGCCAATCACAACAACAGAGAAGGACTGACCTGCTGACCGCACGTTGATTCCTGACATGTTCCAATCCACTCTGTTTCACAAGTACGATTCCCAGCAGGTCGGACCTGGACGGTATGCGACAGGTGCTGGAATTCAGGCGATTTCGCCACTGACAGCTTTCGGGATTATAACGTTGCCCGTGGACCAGGCGGAGTCCGAAACGTGATTCGGCCCCTGTCTCGTCAGCGATTATTGTGGCCGTTGTCGGTGGCTGAATCGTTCTGCCGACGAACGGCTGTGATGTCGTCAATACTGATCGCCGGCAGGTGCACCAGGGTTCCAACGGAGTCCTTTCCGAGCAGCACCAGTTTGCTGCGCTCACTCAGCCGTGCATCCGGAAACCCCGTCAGACACTCCCCGGTGCGGGTAATGACCTGCACGCTGTAAGTCTCATTCAACCCGGGAAGCTCCTCATGGACAAGGTCCGGAAAACGCCCCCACGCCCATGTCCATAAAGTTCCCGCCGCATCTGCTCGCCCGGCGATATCCAGCCACTCCAACTCCGCCAGACGTAATTCTGCCGCCGCTGCCTGTAAACACCACGGCCGCAGAATCTGATCAATCCACTGCCGCCGAGATGCAGCCAGTTGAGCAAACGTCTGTGGTAATGATGCCGCCTGCGAATCCTGTTCGTCTGCCACTGTTCTTACTCCCTCGTTCAGAAGACCACCGTCGTGCCTGCATTATGCACGATTCGCTGAAGGAGAAAGAGCTATGCCGAGAATTCATGCCTGAAATGCCTGGCCCGATCCCGACCAGACTGCCGAAGCACACCCCCTGTCACGCCCACAGCAAAAAGTCCGCCGTACTTACTTCATCGGCTCATCCGGAAAGTCCAGCAAAAAAATGACGCCGCCAGATCTTTTTCGCAGTGCTCGAAAGCCAGTCGAGATTCTCTTGCAGAGACTGACCGCAGGGCGTATTGTCTCAACCACCTCTGACAGTCTCGACTGCAGCAAAACAAGTTGACCCTACAGATTTACCCAACAGGGAACCCGGTCTGATTCTGGCCGATTGTCAAGCCGACTATGTTCGGATCACATGACCCGGGCGTCGGGTGCCCACTTTATTTCTGTGAATTGGGCGTCAACAGGGTTTGCTCAGCGATTCTGGC
>JALRDR010000813.1 GCA_023262145.1 Planctomycetaceae bacterium
ATCCGGCCGGTGAACAGTATCCACACGGCCAGATCTGCTGACATACGAACAACATGCTGTCATTCAGCTCCAGTCACGTGACGGTCGATCACGCAGTACGTCGGCATCCGGAGCATTCTCAAATTGTTCCGTGGCAGGATCGATCCGCAGTTTGCGGCCAAGTATCCAGGCCGCTGCCGCGGCATGGCAGGCGATGTGAGACTTCCGCATCACATTCGCGTTGGCCGCAGTGGCTTCCCGTGTCCGAATGCAATCGAAGAAATTACGGGCATGCAGTGAGACATCCAGACCGCGGACTCGCTCTGCAGCGGCAGGCAGTTCCTTCCTGAGCGCTTCAGAACTGACCACGATTTCTCCTTCGTCTCCCGTTTCCACCCAGCCTTCGTCACCAACAAAACGCACGGGACAGGTTCCCAGACGACTAATGTAATGCGGGCTGCGATCACCAAACGGCTGCGGCAGAAAATCGATGATCAGTTCGACCCCGTTTTCGTAGCGACAGACGATCTTGTCTTCCTGCGGTTCATATTCGAGCGGCATGCTGTCGTCGGCAGCATTCGCCCACTGGCAGAGATCCACTGTGTGCGCCCCCCAGTCCAGCAATCTCGCTCCGGAGTCAAAATCCCACAGCCCACGCCAGCGGCCATCACAGTAGGCCTGATTGAAGGGTCGCCAGGCAGCAGGTCCCAGCCACAGATTCCAGTCAACCTGCTGGCGTGGAGGGAGCGGCTGAGCAGGCAGCCATGCGTTGTCCAGCGTGGGCACGTAAACGGAGGCATGCATTTTTTGCAGTCGTCCCAGCCGACCGCTGTGAACCAGTTCCACTGCCTGCTGGAAATTCGGCACGCTGCGTCGTTGTGTCCCGGCCTGAAAAACACGCCTCCTGCCGTTCATCGTGTCTGCCAGACGCTGACAGTCGGCAATGGTGATTCCGCAGGGCTTTTCGCTGTAGACATCCTTCCCCGCTTCGGCCGCCAGAATCGACGCCGCCGCATGCCAGCGATCGCCAGTGGCAATCAGCACGGCATCTATGTCAGCACGCTGCAGCAGTTCCCGAAAATCACCGTACAGCACACAATCGGAGTTCCCGTAGGCCGAATCCACCAGTTGCTTCCCAGCATCCCGGCGGGACTGCTGAACGTCGGCGATGGCCACACACTGGACATCATCAAACTGGAGCATCGATTTCAGGTCATAGGTGCAGCGGGGGCCGATGCCGATGACTCCCAGCGTCAATCGCTCCGATGGCGAAGTCCTGCGTGCGGCAGCTGCAGCTGGCTGCAGCAACCCGGAGGCCGCAAGAGCAGCAGCGGAAGAGCCAAGGAATCCACGACGATCGGTGAACCAGTCAGTCATTTTTGCCGGCCTCCTGAGCGAATCTGTCTGATGAATCTGTTATTCTGCAGCCGCAACCGACGGCAGCAGTCCAGTAAGATACTAATCAACCTGCCGTCAACTTTGCACTGTCCCGAGGACACGTTGGTCTGCATGGCTTTCGGGAAACCCCACTTTCCCGACTGCTGCTCAAAAATATTTTTGCGGTCACCCCGCCACAGGAAATCTCGGATGTCGGTTCAGGCCCCTGTGCACAGCCGGACAACTCATCACTGGCAAAGAGAACTGGCCACAGCAGTTCGCTCCGGAATGGAATTACGACGGCGGCTGCGGTTGCCGCACAGCGACAGTGATTCCTCCGCGACTCCTGCGGCAGAATCAGACTTTCCCGTGCTTGTCACCGAAAGCTATCTGCAAAGAATGCGGCCCGGCGATCCCCAGGATCCGCTGCTGCTGCAGGTCCTCCCGCAACACAGCGAAACGCAGCAGCAGCCGGGATTCAGGGCAGACCCCGTCGGTGACCTGCAGGCAGAACTGACACCGGGGGTGCTTCAGAAATATCACGGACGTGCTCTGCTCGTGACCACCGGGGCCTGCGCCATTCACTGTCGCTACTGCTTTCGTCGCAGCTTTCCTTACGCCGACCTGCCCGTCTCTGCGGAACAATGGCAGCAGGCTCTCCGAGCCATTCAGGAAGATACCACAATCAGTGAGATCATTCTGAGCGGTGGAGATCCACTGCTGCTCACCGACGGACGCCTGCGGAACCTGGTGACTCAGCTGGAGCAGATCCCGCACCTCGATCGACTCCGAATCCACACGCGTCTGCCGATTGTCCTGCCCTCACGCATCACCACGGAACTGCTGGACCTGCTGCAGCAATCGCGATTACAGAGCATCATGGTCATTCACGCCAACCACGCCGCAGAACTTGCGGGAGACTGCCGTGATGCCATTCAGCGTCTGCTCCGCAGCGGAATCCCGGTACTCAATCAGACGGTACTCCTGCGGCATATCAATGATGATGCCGACACACTCGAACAACTCAGCCTCTCACTCATCAATCTGGGTGTGATGCCGTACTACCTGCATCAGCTCGATCGCGTCCATGGGGCAGCACACTTTGAAGTTCCGGAACAGCAAGGACGACAGCTGATCGAAGAATTGACGGCCCGACTTCCAGGTTATGCAGTTCCCCGCTATGTGCAGGAGATCCCCGGGGAAACAAGTAAGACTCGAATCAGTCCTTAAGTTGACACAGGATCGCAGGCAGTCTCACCGCAGCCACTGGAATTCCTGCACCGGATCGTTATGGTTGCCCTGCTTCTGGTGCGGACGTGGCCCCGCTGCGTCACGGATCCAGTCTGATCAACTTCTGCTGTATGGTTCCACGAAAGTCACCGGAAATGTCGTACATGTTCTGCCTGAATAACTTCCGCTGCATGCCCGCGCTGGTGTGCTGTCTGACACTCCTGTGCAGCCTCTTCGCTGCCACTCAGCATGTTGCAGCCGCTGATGACCGTCCGAACATCATTGTCATTCTGAGCGACGACATGGGGTTCTCTGATATCGGCTGCTACGGCGGTGAGATATCCACACCCGTGCTGGATTCGCTCGCGGCCGGCGGCATACGGATGACTCAGTTCTACAACACTGCCCGCTGTTGCCCAACGAGAGGATGCCTGCTCACTGGCCTCTATCCGCATCAGTCCGGTATCGGGCACATGATGGAGGATCGAGGAATCCCGCAGTATCAGGGCAATCTCAATAAGTCCTGCCGTACCATAGCGGAAGTTCTGCAACCTTCCGGCTACAGCACCTATGCCGTCGGGAAATGGCACGTCACGCGCCACATCGACGCTGAAGGTCCGAAATTCAACTGGCCGTTGCAGCGTGGCTTCGATCGTTTCTACGGAACAATTCATGGGGCCGGCAGTTTCTGGGACCCTT
Organism: Planctomycetaceae bacterium; assembly: GCA_023262145.1. Classification (GTDB taxonomy): domain Bacteria; phylum Planctomycetota; class Planctomycetia; order Planctomycetales; family Planctomycetaceae; genus SXXK01. The sequence goes on from JALRDR010000813.1 coordinate 3,286, forward strand.
CGTCACTGGTCCGCGACAACAATATGATCTCAGCGTTTGCTGACCCCGAATACAGACCACAGAAGTATTATTACACGGATGCCATCTCTGATCAGGCCATTCGCTTCGTCTCAGAACATGCTGCTGCAGACAGGAAGCAGCCGTTCTTCATGTACGTCGCATACACCGCGGCTCACTGGCCAATGCATGCCTTCCCTGAAGATATCGCAAAGTACTCCGGACACTACGACGGTGGTTACGCCACAATTCGCGAAGCCAGGTTTCGCAAAGCAGCGGAACTGGGGCTGATCAATGCTGATCAGCCAATGTCTGCTCAGGCAGAAGACTGGGAGAAGGTCCCGGACAAACGCTGGGAAGCGGCCGGTATGGAAGTCTATGCGGCCATGATCGACCGCATGGACCAGGGCATCGGCCGTCTGGTGCAGACACTGCGCAGCAATGGCCAGTTCGACAACACGCTGATCATGTTCATGCAGGATAACGGAGGCTGTGCGGAAACCGTTGGCCGACGCGGAAATCAACTTCACCCCGATATTGTCCGACCGGACACCCCGCTGTTTGCGCCAATGAAAGCGACCGATTTTGCGACCCGAGGAATTGTTCCGGACCAGACTCGTGACGGCTTTCCAGTGCGGATGGGCCGCAACGTAATGCCCGGCCCCGAGGACACGTATATTGCCTATGGTCGAGGCTGGGCCAATGTCAGCAATACCCCGTTTCGTGAATACAAGCACTGGGTGCATGAAGGTGGCATCAGCACACCGCTGATTGCGCACTGGCCTGCAGGAATCCCTGCCCGCGGCGAACTGCGAACAACGCCAGGACATCTGATTGACATCGCCGCCACATGTCGTGCAGTTGCCGGGGCGGAGTACCCGGACGAGGCCACTCCACTGCAGGGTGTCAGCCTGCTGCCGCTGTTTCTGGAAGACAAGCTTCAGGACCGTATGATCTTCTGGGAACACGAAGGCAACCGTGCTGTTCGCTCCGGAAATCTGAAACTGGTTTCAAAATTCCGCGAGCCATGGGAACTCTTCGACCTGTCCCAGGATCGAACGGAACAGAATGATCTCTCCGCCCGCATGCCGCAGGAGCGTCAGCGACTGGAACAGGCGTGGCAGGAATGGTCCGAATCCGTTGGGGTCGCCCCCTGGCCTCTGCCAGACCCAGTACAGAACTGAATCAGGGATTCCCGGTCATTCGGACCAGTCACAGTTCAGCTGCACTCTGTTCAACTGCACTCTGTTCGGCTGCACTCTGTCCAGCTGCACTCTGGTGTCAGTTTGCAGGACGAACAGTTGAAATTTCTTCGTACGCGGATGAATGATCATGTTACGACTGCTCCCGCTGGTTCTGCTCGGGCTGTTCTCAGCCGTCACCGCTGCTGAAACAGAAAATACTCGGCCCCGGGCACCTCAGTCTCAGACGGTCATTCCCGAACCCACTCTGGCTGATCAGAGATACGGCGATCATGAGCGACACGTCCTTGATTTCTGGAAAGCAGACTCGTCCGCTCCTGCACCGCTGGTGTTCGTCATCCACGGTGGCGGCTGGCAGGGAGGTGACAAGAACCGTGTCGGGCGATTTGTTGACGTGCAGCAGTTGCTGGACCATGGCATCAGCGTTGCAGCGATCAACTACCGTTTTGTGAAGCACGCCGTTGAGGCTCAGGCAGAGCCACCGGTCAGAATCCCGCTCCACGATGCAGCCCATGCACTGCAGTATCTCCGCAGTCGTGCGCAGGAACTTAATATCAACCCGGATCTGGTTGGAGCGGCAGGTGGATCCGCCGGAGCCTGCAGTTCGCTCTGGCTGGCCTACCACGATGATCTGGCAGAGCCGGATGCAGAGGATCCGATTCGACGGCAGTCAACTCGGCTGTACTGCGCCGCCGTCATTGGAGCCCAGACAACCCTTGATCCGCAACAGATGCAGGAATGGACCCCCAACAGCAGGTACGGCGGACACGCCTTCGGGCTGCAGGGATTTTCGGAATTTCTGGCTGCCAGAGACAGAATCCAGCCATGGATCGCAGAATATTCCCCGTGGCATCTGGTCAGCAGCGAAGACCCTCCCGTCTATCTTTCCTACTCTGCGGTACCCGCCCCGGGAAAAGTTCAGAAGGACCCAACGCACACCGCAAACTTCGGCGTTCTGCTGCAGGAACGATGTCGCCAGCAGAAAGTCTCCTGTGAACTGGCCTACCCGGGGGCACCGGATGGAATGCACGCCAGTCCAACTGATTTCCTGATCGCCACCCTGAAGCAGAAACGGTCAGCAGACCGCTGAGCAGCAAGTCCCTGAATCAGTGCTGACACCGCGGACAGTAGAACGTGGAACGCTGTGTCTGCACGATCCGACGAATTGTACCTTCACGACAGGTCGGACACAGATCTCCGGCACGATCGTAAACGCGATGATGGTTCTGGTATCCACCATCCTGGTTCAGGGCATTGCGGTAGGTGCCATCATTCAGAGTAGAGCCCTCGTACCGAACAGCCAGCTGCAGAATCTCATGAGTCGCCTCGGTAATAGCTGCAACCTCGCGACGCAGCAGACGATCTGACCGCCGCCGCGGAGAGATTCCGCAGACGTGCAGAATCTCACTCGCGTACAGATTGCCGATTCCGGCCACCAGTTGCTGATCCAGCAAAGCCGGTTTGATGGCTCGGCGGGTTCCTTTCAGCCGTCGGCGAAATTCCTCAGCATTGATGCCGAGAGCATCGGGGCCGAGGCGAGCGCGAAGCGCGTCAAGCTCCATTGGCGTCAGCAGCGAAACGGTCCCCAGTCCACGACGATCCCAGAACAGGACCGAGTTCGCTGCACCACCTGAAAACTGCCAGCGTATGCGCAGATGCTCTGTTGAGGGAGGAGCGGTCACCAGCATCAGGCCCGTCATTCGTGGTTCGACAACGATGCACAGCTCACAGTCAAAGTGCATCAGGATTCGCTTCCCAAGGCGCTCCAGGCCGGTCAGACGACTGCCGACAACGTGCTGGAAAGATGCTCGATCGGGATAAACCGGACCTGGCCGCCGCGTACAGGGAACAAACTGCAATTCCCGCAGCTGACGTCCCTCACAGGCTGACTGGATCCCCCGCAGCATGGTCTCCACTTCGGGCAATTCCGGCATTTGCATTCCCTTTCACAAGCCCTGCCAAAATCGGGACTTGAGCAACATCGTGCTTGCGGTTAGTGCCGACGACGGCGACAACGAACGAATTGGCAAGAAGCTCGAGGAGCTTGCCCCAACACTTTTTCAGCAGGTTGATGGCATCCGCGACGTTGCAGTATCAGGCGCTAAAGAGAAGCGTCTCAATCTAGAACTCAACCAGATCGCGCTGGCCCAGAACGGCCTAACGCAGCGCGACATTGTCACCGCAATCAACTCAAACGGCTTGATCCTTCCGGTTGGTTCGATTGTCGATAGTGACGGCTCAATCGCGATTCAGGTGGGTTCGGCAGTCGACACGGTGGAGCTCTTCGAGTCACTGCCAGTTATTCCAGCGCAGCCCTCTGGCGCTGGGGCGGTTGTCACAATCGGCGATGTAGCCAAAGTCACCCTGGAGGAAGCTCCAGTTAATTCGATCGCGAGAACCAACGGACTCGAGTCACTAGCAGTGTCGATTGTAAAGACTCCAGATGGTAACTCCGTAGCGGTTTCCCACGGCGTCCAGGACCTTATCCCCGAGCTCATTAGCGGCCTGGGTGGTGGTGTCTCTGTCACCACTACCTTTGACCAGGCC
>JALRDR010000844.1 GCA_023262145.1 Planctomycetaceae bacterium
GGCATTACTTTGCACCCAGATCCCGCACAGCAATCAGATGCTGATCACCGCGAAAGTAAATCGTTCCATCAGAGATTGCCGGCGAGGAATAAATGAATTCACCAAGCTGGTTTTCCGCCACCTTCTGCAGTTCATCGCCAGCAGCAAGAATCGTGGTCTGCCCGTCATCTGCAGTGAACAGAATCTGCGTTCCGGTCGCGACAAGTGATGAACTGAAGTGACTGCCCAGACGATCTCGCCAGATCCGCTCACCAGTTGCCGTGTTGTAACAGCTGGCAGTCCCGCGATCGTCAGCCACATAAAGTCGGCCGTCACACAGAACCGGGGATGGCACATAGCATTTGGATTCATCACTGTGCCAGGCAACGTGGGAATTCGTCACATCGCCCTGCCCGTCCGGACGAATTGCCATCACATGGTGCGTCGGAAAACCGGCGGTCAGATAGAATTTGCTGCCGTCAAACACCATTGACGAAACGAACTGTTCCGTGGGCCCTTCAATCAGCCAGTGAGTGCCCCCGGTACGCGGATCCAGACTGACCACCCGCTGACTGCCGGTAAGTACCATCTGATCCCGACCCGCAACCGTGCGAATGATCGGCGTGCAGTAACTTCGCGTCTTGTGTTCCCGGCCGGTCTTCCACACCGTTTTTCCAGTGCTGCGGTCCATGGCCACGATGTATGAATCGCCATCGTGATCGCCGTTCACGATCAGCAGATCCTGATACACCACGGGCGAACTACAGAATCCATGGGCACTGATGAATCCCCCGACCTGCACCGACCACAGCTGCTGGCCGTCAATGGAATACGCAGCCACCAGAATCTGGCCCGGCGTGACTGGCCTCGGAGCCCCCACGTTCGGTGCCGGAATTTCGCTGCCGTCCACCACCAGAAATGTCACGTAGATGACACCATCCGCAACCGTCGGCGTCCCGGACGCATAGCTGTTCAGCTGATGACGTGTCTCCAGCGGAGCGTTCACGACCGTCTGATCCCAGACGACCTTCCCGGTCTCGCGATCCAGTGCCAGCAGGTGCCGTGACTTCGTCTGTTCATGACAACCTGTGACATAAACTCGATCACCGACAATCACCGGGGATGAATGCCCGGCAGCGACCAGTGGCGCCTTCCACAAAATGTTCTTTCCGGTTGTGCCATCCCAGCTGACAGGAATCGCTGACTCCAGCGACGTGCCATCGCCTCGCGGTCCCCGCCAGCAGGGCCAGTCTTCGGCAAGCACTACGGTCTGCAACAGGAGCAGAAAAACGGCAACGCTGCTGTAATTTGGCATGCTGCTCTTCGCCATCGCTGAATTTCCTTTATGCTGACCAGTGACAATTGCATTTGTTTCGCGAACACAACTCTCGCGAAACGTGCCCTCTGGCGTTTCGCCACGGCATCATAGCGGAAGATTGCTCGGCAGGAATCTTCGCCGCCATTTCTGATCAACGTCGCCTGATCACCCGTTCATTCGGATCCACGCATGCAGAACTTCATGAATCAGATCAGCAGCAGCAGCTCCCGCTTCGCAATGACGGCGGCGATGCTCATCACCATGCAGTTGAGCTCATTGCAGGCACAGCAGCCGGATTCCCAGGATGCCAGCATCCCGGCAACCGACCGCCAGAAGCTCATTCTGATTTCTCCGGAAACCACACGGATCACTCAACCACTCACTGCTGATGGCTACGTTGACTACGTGGCGGCCATGGATGCACTGAAGGCTCGCGGAGCAACCCCGGCAACCAACTTCGAAGTTGTCGTCCGACAGGTGATGGGCCACGGTGAACTGCCCGAGGCAATTCGCCCGGAGTACTACGACCGTCTGGGGATCCCTGTCCCGGCCGAGGATTCCTTCAGCTATCAGACTTTTCAGACGTTCAGCAATGTTGCTTCCATGTCCGCTGATCAGCAGTTCGAATTCGACCAGATGTACAACGCAGTCAGCGATTCCAAGTGGACGGCGGCAGATTACCCGCAGGCCGCAGCATGGCTGAAAGCAGTCAACCCGGCACTGGATCGACTAGTCGACGGTGCTGCCCGTCCGCACTACTACACGCCGTACGTCACCATGCCCCCGGCAGATGACGAGCCGTCCTCTTCCCCGCCGCTGATGAGTCTGCTGCTGCCTGCCGTGCAGACCCAGCGTGAGATTGCCCGAGCGCTGCGAATTCGAGCAATGTCCCATCTGGGGGAAGGCAATCTCGATGCTGCATGGAACGATCTTCGCGCCATCCGTCGGATCGCTCGGCATAACGATCGCAACTCAATCCTGATTGAAGGTCTGGTTGCCATTGCCATCGATGCGATCACGTTCACCGCCGATCAGATGCTGCTCAATGCGGACCTGTCCGCAGAACAGATTCAGGATTACCTGCGGGAACTCAATCAACTTCCGGACATGCAGCCAATGGCTGCAAAAATTGATCAGTCGGAACGCTTCATGGGGCTGGACGCCACACAGTCAATGGCCCGCAACATTGCCGCAGCCGGCGAAATTCCGGGGTTGGACGATGGCCTGCTCTCAAAAGTGCTCTCCATGCTGCTTGCCGGCAGCAACCAGAACGACGGAGTCTCCGGCGTTGACTGGAATGTCACCCTGAGACTGCTCAACCGCCACTACGACGAGCTTGTTGAAAGCATGCAACTGGCAGATCCTCAAGAACGTGACGCAGCATTTGCCAGGCAACAACAGCAGCTCAGCGAACTGCAAGCACAAATGCAGAATCCGCTCAAGATGATGTTCAGTCTCATTGGTAACGACCGTCGGCAGAAAGCGGGGGAGGCGATCGGCAATGTCCTCGTTTCACTCCTGCTTCCAGCCGTTCAGCAGGTACGGACCGCAGAAGATCTGAGCCGCAGTCGTCGCGATACCGTACGCATCGCGTTCGCTCTCAGACACCACAAACAGGTCACCGGCAGCTTTCCGGAAACACTGTCGGAACTGGTCCCGGACTATATTGTCTCACTACCGGTCGATCCTGCCACCGGCCAACCGTACACCTACCGCCAGCAGAACAACGGATTCCTGATCTACGGCTGCGGACGCAATGGCAGCGATGACAATGGCCTCACGGAAGAGACACGACCGGAAGATGACCGCGAGTCCGATGACATCGCGGTGCATTACCACGGTCGCTGAAACTGCACCATCACGCCAGAATGCCATCCACAACGCTGCCGTGCACATCGGTCAGACGATAGTCGCGGCCCTGAAAGCGATACGTCAACTGCTCGTGATTAATTCCCAGGCAATGCAGCATCGTGGCATGGAAGTCGTGCACGTGCACCGGGTTTTCAGCGATATTGTAACAGAAGTCGTCCGTCTGCCCGTAACTGATCCCGGGACGGATCCCACCCCCGGCCATCCAGATGGAAAAACAACGCGGATGGTGGTCCCGCCCGAAACTGGCCGGATTCCCCTGGGAATAGACCGTACGACCAAACTCGCCAGCCCACACAACCAGCGTCTCATCCAGCATGTTCCGCTGCTTCAGGTCAGCAATCAGTGCCGCTGAACCCTGATCCGTTTCCTTCGCAATCGTCGGCAGGTACTGCTGCACATTGCTGTGATGATCCCAGCCACGATGAAAGACCTGGATAAACCGGACGCCGCGTTCTGCCAGCCGCCGAGCCAGCAGGCAGTTGGCCGCATGCGTCCCGGGCTGCTTCGCGTCTTCCCCGTACAGCTCAAATGTACTTTCCGGTTCATCGGACGTGTCAGCCAGCTCCGGGACCGATGTCTGCATGCGATAGGCCATTTCATACTGCGCGATCCGCGAATGAATTTCGGGATCGCCAGTCAGATCAGCCTGCAGCTGATTCAGTGCCGCCAGCCGATCCAGTGATGCACGACGAGCCTCCACAGCAGCACTGGACGGATCATTCAGATACAGCACCGGGTCGCCCTGACTGCGAAACTTGACTCCCTGAAAACGCGACGGCAGAAATCCGCTGCCCCAGAGTCGATCGTAGATTGGCTGAGCCTGGTGGAAGCTGTTCCTGGTGAGCAGTACCACGAACGCAGGCAGATTCTGCGTCTCACTGCCCAGACCATAGCTGAGCCATGCTCCAATGCTGGGACGCCCGGGCTGCTGATGGCCCGACTGGAAAAATGTGATTGCCGGATCATGATTGATCGCCTCCGTGTGCATGGATTTCACCACGCAGATGTCATCCACCACATTCGCCATGTGCGGCAGGAGTTCGCTCAACCATGTGCCCGATTCTCCGTGCTGCTGAAACTTCCACGGAGATTTGACGATCGGAAATGTCTTCTGCCCCGCTGTCATTCCGGTGAGCCGCTGTCCCTGACGAATACTGTCCGGAAGATCCGTCAGATGTAACTGCTCCAGTGATGGCTTGTAATCCAGCAGATCCACCTGCGACGGAGCCCCGGACTGCAACAGGTAAATCACACGCTTCGCTTTGGGGGCAAAATGCGGAAGTCCCGGCAAGGCTGCCGATGCAGCACCGTTGCTGACCTCGTCCCCGGGCAGATCACCATTCAGCAGGGATGCCAGAGCAAGAGTGCCCAGCCCTGTGCTGCTGCGTGCGAAGAAATGTCGCCGCGTCCGCCGAAGATCTGTCTGATTCACGCAATTGTCCATTCGATTGCTCACCTGATGGTTCACCTGATAGCTTGTCCCGCCGAAGATCACGCAACCCATACCTGATCACTCAACCCACACCCGATCACTCAACCTACACCGATACACTTGTTCCAGCTCAGGAATCTGCAGCCTCAGCCTCTCGTAATCGACTCATTCAGGTTCAGCAACAGCCGCGCAACCCCAGTCATCGCGGCCAGTTCTCGCAGATCCACCCCCGTCGGCAGTGGCGAATCGCCCACACGCAGAATCGCCGGCGAACTCTCTGCATCACCAATGCGCTGCCGTCCCTGTTCATACTCCTGCCGCAGAATCTTCAGCTCCGTCGCACTCGGCATCCGCGCCGTTACCAGACGAAACCCATAAGTAATCTGCTCCTCCGTGGATACCCCGCCCTCCTGCAGCATCCGCTGACCAAGATGTCGCGCAGCTTCCACAAACTGCGGGCCATTCAGCAGCAGCAGAGCCTGCAGCGGAGTATTCGTCCTTGACCTCCGCACCGTACAGAATTCCCGCTCCGGAGCATCAAACGTCCGCAACATCGGTGAAGGAACCGTTCGCTTCCAGAACGTGTACAGACTGCGTCGATACAGGTCTTGTCCTTTCCCCTGCGGATAAGCCTTCGAATAACCAGGACGATTATTCAGCTCCAGCCATAACCCCTCCGGTTGATATGGATAAACGCTCGGCCCGCCCAGCTGCTGCATCAGCAGTCCGCTCACAGCCAGCGCAGCATCCCGAATCTGTTCCCCGTCCAGCCGCTTTCGCGCACCTCGCGCCAGCAAACGGTTCTCCGGATCCAGCTGATAGGCTGCAGCACCCACCTGAGAACTCTGCCGATACGTCGCCGATGTCACAATCAATCGCAGCAGTGCCTTCACATCCCAGCCACTCTCCACGAATTCCACCGCCAGCCAGTCAAGCAGATCCGGGTGAGTGGGGAGCTCCCCCTGGATCCCGAAATCCTCCGTCGTCCTCACCAGCCCGGTGCCAAATAACTGCTGCCAGTGACGATTCACAGCAACCCGCGCCGTTAGTGGATGCTGCGGATGTGTCAGCCAGCGTGCAAAGTCCAGGCGGCTCTGCAGTGTCCCCGGAAGCATTTCCGGAAACACCGCCGGTACACCAGCAGCAACCTTGTCTGTGGGCTCATTGTACTGCCCGCGATTGAGCACAAAGGTCTCTCGCGGTGTGGCCAGATCCTGCATGATCATTGTTTCCGGCACTGCTGCTGACAACTGCTGCTGAATTGCCGTCACGCGATCCTGCTGCGGTTTGCGAATCTGGTTGTTTGCCAGAAAATATTCCGTCAGCACCGCAGTTTCCGCAGCGGAACGATCGCCGGCAGACTTTGCTGCCAGCTCGCGAATATCCTGCGGTATTCCCTGCAATGTCAGCTGCCGGTTATCATCCGTCGTGATTGAAAGCCGCGGTCGCCCGATTCCATGCGTGGCGAAGTTCGCTTCGTGCCGCAGACGAAACTGCAGCTGAGTCCCACCGGCAAATCCAAACGGCCGCTCGGCAACAAATAATGCAGTGGCGGGCTCCTTGCGAGTCGGTCCGTCCACGGCCCAACCGTTGCTGTTGGCCACTGTCCCGTCAATCGCTTTCGCAATCTCATAGTTGGCCTGCGAATAATCTGCCTCAGCCCGGCTGAATTTCACCACCTGTGACTGCGACGAATCGACCATCGAGATCGCCGTGAGTTCAAATTCACTTAAGACAAAATTGGAGTTGGTGTGGCGGCCGGGACCATTTGCCGGCAGGGACGGATGAGTCAGCGCTTCCAGCCGAATTGCCGTGATTGCAGTCTCCTGTGCCGTCGCTGTGATCTCATACACATCCTGCTGCGGATTCGCGCCCCCGGCAAGAACTGAATTGTCGCCCTGCAGTGTCAGCGTACTGCCGCCACTCGATTTCATGGTCTCAGGCGTGAGCACCTTCCAGCCTGTCTGAGCTGATGCGGCGATGGCACGGCTCCACACAGGCAGATGTTTCTGCACATCGAGTGGAACTGACAGCTCCGCCTGAAGTGCTGCCAGCTCCGCAGTCAGTTCGCGAGTTCGTTCGCTGGCCAGCGGTGATGCAATCTTCTCCTGAGGTGCGAATCCCTGCATCCCCCGTTCCGGCACCTGATTGAAGAAGGCATAAATGCCGTAGAATTCCCGCTGCGACACCGGATCGTATTTGTGATCGTGGCAGCGAGCACACCCCATGGTCAGCCCCATCCACACAGCACTGGTGGTGACGACTCGATCCATCACATATTCCGTGCGATACTCCTCATCAATGATGCCGCCCTCAATCGTGATGCCATGATTGCGGTTGAATCCGGTGGCCAGGCGCTGACTGGGCGTCGCATCCGACAGCAGATCTCCCGCCAGCTGCTGAATGGTGAACTGATCAAAAGGCAGATTTCTGTTGTAGGCGTCGATCACCCAGTCACGCCACACCCACTGCTGACGCTCAGTGTCATACTGATAACCATTCGTATCCGCATACCGAGCAAGATCCAGCCAGTGGGCGGCCTGATGCTCCCCAAAGGTGGGCCTGGCCAGGTAGTAATCCACCAGCTGCTCATAGGCACGTGGCGATTCATCCCGCAGATAACGGTCCACCTCCTCCAGCGTCGGTGGCAGACCCGTCAGGTCAAATGCCAGACGACGAATCAGCGTTTCCTTCGCAGCTTCGGCTGCTGGCTGCAGCCCGGCGACATTCAGGCGAGCGTGCACGAAGCGATCAATCGGATGCGGATCCGGGTCAGTTCCCGCCAGCAGATCCGGCAATTCAGGACGCCGCGGCGACAGAAATGCCCAGTGCGCCTGGTACTCCGCCCCCTCACTGATCCACTGCTGCAGCAACGCCACCTGCTTTGCGTTCAGCGCCGCCGGACCATCAGCCGGAGGCATGTGCAGGTCGGGATCAGCAGTTGTGATCCGCTGCAGCAGTTCACTGGCTGCCGCATTTCCCGGAACAATCGCCCTGCGACCTGATTCCAGCCGCTGCACTGCCGCCGACTGCTGATCCAGCCGCAGTCCGGCTGCACGCGTGCTGGCATCCGGGCCGTGACACTGAAAACAGTGGTTCGAAAGAATCGGCAGGATATCCCGATTGAACCTGATCGGGTCAGCAGCATTGCCGGAGGTGAGCGTGAGCAATTGCAGCAGCACGACCACGGAGAGCAGTTTCTTCATCATCTTGACTTCAGTATTACCTGTGTCAGCCCCAGTCTGTCAGCGAATTCACAACTGTGGCAGCTTACGACAACAGCCTGCGTCTGCACAGTCTCACCGTATCAACCAGCCTATTGATCAACCGGCTGATGGCCACCAGCCGGCCTATTGCCGTGTCGGTGCCGCAATCGCTCCGGAATCCCGCACACTGGAGACAGCTGCTCTGAACTCCTCCCGAAGATCGAAATCACCACCCGAATGGATCACGGCTGTGAAACTGATCTGAAACTCCTCACTGCGAGGCACCACAATCCGGCTGGATTCACCCTGCTGCATCGCAGCACGGCCAAATGGATTGGCGACAAACACACCGTAGTCTCGGTTGTGCCACCAGCTGCCACGGAAGTTATCGGCCGACGGAATCAGCATGATCCCCGCCGGCAGATCTCCCAGTCGCCCGGAGTAATCACACCACTCGGCAGGCTGCCCCCACGTCTCCTTCGCCGTACTGCGGCCGCTGGAACTGGTGATCCGTCCGGTCTCTTTTTCCGTGAGCGCCGTGGCCAGCCGCGCTGCAAAGCCCATCTCTTCCTGATCACCAAAGACAAGATCACCTGTCGCTGAAGAAAACACGGCCCGCCAGTGCAGCGCCCAGCCCTGCGGCCGGGACCGCAACCGGTAGTGATTATCCATCTGCCCGAGTTCTGTCCCGTCACTACCGAGCAGACGCGAGCGCGTCGCAAAATTCACGCCGTCCTCTGACGCCTGTGGAGGCTGCAGGAATTCCCGATGCTCAATTCGCCCCTTGTTTCGCCAGAAGTCATGACCACTGAGATCACCGAATGCCAGCCAGATCCCAGGATGCATCGTCGCATGATCGGTGCTGTCAGTACCTTCCACCGGTGGATGACTGCGAGTCACCTGCTGCCCGGCCGGAGTCCGCACCTGACTGAAGTACGGACGCAGAATCTGCTCATCCGCAAACACATACTCAGCAATCGCCTGCGGCCCGATGGAGATTACCAGGCGATCCGGCTGCTGACTGACAGAGAACCCGTTACCGCCGGCATTGCCATTGTCGGAAACAGGAGCCTGCTGTTGTTGCTGCAGAAACAGCACAATGTCGGCAATCTGAGCAGCACTGAGCAGACTGGTCATCAGCGGCATCGCGGAAATACGACTGCTCTGCCGCTCATCCACCTGCCGTTTCGGAATGTCAATTCGCTCACCGGCACTGGTGCCAAGTGACACCGACAGGCCGCTCTCTTCAAGCAACACACCGGAATACGTCCTGCCGGTATCCGTCACGACGGTCTGCATCGTGAATCCCTCCGTGATCACCGCACTCGGATCAACAATCGACTGTACCAGATGCTTCACGCTGGCCCGCAGACCAATGCCGCTCAGGTTCGGCCCAAACGCATTCTTCGCAGCGTCCAGACTGTGACACTTTGCACACCCGGCTGCCTGAGGATGGCGAAACAGAATCTCTCCACGCTCTGCACTGGCCCTTGCCAGCTCTGCCAGTACCTGCTCCGCGTCAACAGGTTCAGCCTGCTGCGTCAGCGGCAGCGGCTGAACAGCAGCGATGTAATGCCCTTTACCGCCAGCAAC
>JALRDR010000924.1 GCA_023262145.1 Planctomycetaceae bacterium
TTCGTCCTGCGATCAACGTGGGTATTTCGGTGAGTCGCGTGGGCGGGAACGCTCAGACGAAGGCGATGAAGAAGATTGCCGGCAGTCTGCGGCTTGACCTTGCTGCGTTCCGCGAGTTGGAAGCATTTGCTCAGCTGGGCACGGAACTCGACAAGGCGACTCAGGCGCAACTGGATCGTGGTTACCGGATGGTCGAACTGCTCAAGCAGCCTCAGTATGTGCCATTGCATGTGGCTGATCAGGTGGTAACGATCTATGCCGGTACGAAGGGATACTTTGACAGTGTGCCAGTGTCGGAAGTGCAGGAAAGAGAGAAGGAACTGCATGAGTTCATTCGCACCGAACATGCTGACATGCGTGATCGTCTGATCGCGGAAGAGGCACTGACGGATGAGATTGAGGAGCAGCTGAAAGCGGCTCTGTCTGCATTCGTTACTCGACTGAAATCAAGGGCATGATCGTTGGTGTGCCGGTGATTGACGCTGGCACATCCTGTTATTACTCAGACGGAGTCCGGACGTCCGGTCCGGGCGTGTGAGATTACTGGCTGTTGTTTCTTTCTGGTGTGATGATCCATGGCCAATGCACGCTTGCTGGTAAAACGACTCAAGGCGGTGCGGAATATCCGCAAGATTACCCGCACGATGGAGCTGATTGCGACCAGTCGTTTCAAGAAGGCGATGGACCGGGCGACTGAGGCAGCCGAGTACACTCGGAAGATTTCCGAGATTGTGGGCGACCTTGGTCAGGCGGATCTGCAGTTTTCGCATCCGCTGCTTGAGCGTCGTGCTGAAGAGAAGCGAAGTGTTCTGCTGGTGCTGACTGCAAACCGCGGTCTTTGTGGCGGCTACAATTCCAGTGTACTGCGTCATGCACTCGCGCATCGGCGGACGCTGAGTGAGCGAGATGTTGAAATCTCGCTGGAAGTTTCCGGAAAGCGTGGGATTAAGTTTCTCAACTTCCAGCAGATTCCGATGGCTCGTTCTTACACGCATTTTGAGGATAAGACGACGTTCGCCGAGGTTGATGAGCTTGGGCGACGTTATGTGGATGACTTCATTGCTGGTCGAATCGATCGGCTTGACGTTGCCTACATGAAGTTTGAATCAGTGGCGCGGCAACAAGCCGTTGTAGAGTCAATTTTGCCGATGGCCAGCCTTGGCGGAACTGAAGATTCCGGTGGGCGAAGCGTTGGCTACGAGTTTCTGCCGTCTGCGGAGGAGATTCTGTCGGAGATTGTTCCGGCGGCGTTTCGAGCAAAGCTGTTCAAGTGTTTCCTGGATGCGATCGTGAGTGAGCAGATTGCTCGCATGGTCGCGATGAAGGGGGCAACTGAGAACGCAGACGAGATGGCTGGAAATCTGAAGCAGCAGTACAACCGTGCTCGTCAGGCCGGGATCACCTCGGAGTTGGCGGAGATTATCGGTGGTGCTGCAGCACTGGAGTAGGATTTGTGTCGGTCGCGACAGCGTTTCCTGAGCGAAACGTGGGGCGACGGGACTTGGTATTCCGGGCCCTGTGGTAAACAGGGGTATTCGGGACTTTCGAGGAGAGCCTGGTCTCCTCGGCGGAACAACGTACTGAAAACACGGGGCAAATGACCCATGAGCACAACGACGAAGCAGGGCAAAGTTTCACAGGTGATTGGTTCCACCTTTGACGCAGAGTTTCCTGAAGACAGTCTGCCGGAGATCTACAACGCTCTGGTGATCGACGAGGATGTGAAGGGAACACGGGTGACTGTGACCGGTGAGGTGCAGCAGCATCTCGGCGGCGGTCGCGTTCGCTGTGTTGCTTTGGGAAGTACTGACGGAATGCGTCGCGGGTTGACCGTCAACGACACGGGTAAGCCGCTTTCCGTTCCCGTTGGAACAGGGACGCTTGGTCGCGTTTTCAATGTTCTGGGGGACGCCATCGACGGCCGCGGCGATGTCCAGTTTGAGGATCGCTGGCCAATTCACCGTCATCCGCCAGCACTTGAGAGCCTCAGTTCCAAGACACTCCTCTCATCATGCACAAAACATTAAAGGCTTACCGACAAGAAGATTATACAATCATACAAATCAGACCGCAATACTAAGATTATTTGATTGTACTAATTTGCGC
>JALRDR010000936.1 GCA_023262145.1 Planctomycetaceae bacterium
TCACCGACGACGCTGGCCTGCCGGGGGTGAAAGCGATCGGATCGAAAGTAAATCATGTCGATGCGATCCAGCACCTGCGCGGAATACTCCCGGCGGCCGGGTGTTCCTGCCGGATACTGCGGCGTCCATGTGATCCCGGGAAACTCCACTTCGTCGGGTTTCACGACGCGATACGCATCCTGCATGCCAGCCTGTTCCAGTCGCATGGAACCCGGCCACGCAACCTGCTGGCGCAACGGTCGATCTGCCGGTGCTCCGGGCCAGCGACTTCGGCCCTGCTGCTGATAACGTGCCGTCCAGTCCAGGTGTGACGGCTCATTGAAATCCCCGGTCAGGAAAAGCGTTTCTCCGGCGTTGAGTAATGGCTGCAACGCCTTCAATGTGCTGTCATACCCACGTGGTCCCTGAGGCTTGCCGGCGTACTTGAGAACCTCGTCCGCAAAGGCGTTCGTGTCACCCAGGAGTTCCCCTTGCTGCAGAAGTTCCTGCGCATGAAACGGGCCGTAACGTGATGGCGCCCAGTGGCAGTTCACAATGACCACCGCTGTCTGATCCGGCAGGTGCATTCGTACCACTGTCAGGTATTGTGCGTGACTGATTAGCGTGAGCGGAAAGCGGGCGTACACGGATCCGCTCCTGAACCAGCCTTCACCCAGCAGCCGCAGCAGTTGATCATTGCCGACGTCTTCCTGAATTCCCACGAGATCGGCTTTGGTGAAGCGAATCAATGCGGCGATCTCGCGCAACCGTGAGCCGCCGAAATCCTGATCCACAAAACCAACATTCGCTGCATTTCCACCACCCTGGAGGATATTGAACGAAAGCACGTTCAGAGATCGCGGATCATCCGCCGCAAGTTGAGTGACGAGGAGCAGAACAAGTGTGGTTATGACGCAGCAGTAGCGCGTTGATGGTTGTCGCAGGCGGAACACTTTGGCAGCTTTTCATGTATCTGAGATGAGGATCAGGAACTCTGCTTATGGCAGCAGAGTATCGCTTGTCAGAAGACCATTTGATTACTCCGAGAATTCGAGCCAAAACAGACAAGTCGAGGTGTTTCCGTGGTCGAACTCACCGAATATGAAGACCTCTGAGTCGGACTCCTCGAGGCTGACGATTCCCTGTCTTGAAATCCTCGTGGTAACGACAACAACAGCCACAACCACTGAATACTAACATTCAGCCCGCCGGAATAAACGGAGAGACATCCATGACTACACCATCTGCAGCAGGCTCGCCGACGTCCGCTGGTCTGATTCGTGATCTTTCGGCAGGGCTTGTGGTATTCCTTGTGGCCCTGCCTCTGTGTCTCGGGATTGCTCAGGCCTCAGGAACACCGGAGGTTCCTGTTCCCCTGATTGCTGGTCTGGTTTCCGGAATCGTTGGCGGTCTGGTGGTGGGCAGTCTGAGCGGTTCGCATACCAGCGTTTCGGGTCCGGCGGCTGGTCTGGTCGCCGTCGTGGCAGCTCAGCTGACAGCGCTG
>JALRDR010000942.1 GCA_023262145.1 Planctomycetaceae bacterium
CACACCTGCCCGCACTTCGGGCTCAAAGGAAACCTCTGCAAAGCCAGGAGTTGAAGGGAAATCACCGCCGTAGAATTCCGCGATCCGCTGATTCATGAAGATTCTGTCGGAGGAGAGCAGGTGCAGAAAACTGGCCTGTTCGGATTCCACCACCTGGCGCAGTTGCAGTTCGATGGAAGTGCGGAGGTCGGACACCAGTTCAGGTGTGAATCCCGGAAACAACTCGTGCGACTTGTCGATTTCATCGATGTGATCAAGCAACAGCCAGGTACGGAGAAACTCCATCAGGCGGGCATCTGCGCGAGGATTGCGAACAAGTCGCCATGCCTGTTGCCGTACCTGTTCCGCTGTTTCCAGTTCCCCCGCTGCAGCCGCTGCGAGCAGCGTTTTGTCCGGGATGGAATTGAGCAGGGCGAACGACAGCCGCGCCGCGCGATCGTACTGATCGTCCTGTCCGCCTATTTCCCGATACAGAAACAGCGGTGATTTCAGGGTGCGTATGACAACACGCTTAATCGCATCCTCGAGGACTTCTGTTGCGGTGAACTGATCGTTCACAACCGCTTGCAGGAGTTCGTCAGTGAGCGGACGACGAAATGCCGTTGCTGCAAATCGCTCCGCGAAACTGCGAACTTTTTCAGCTTTCTCCTCGTTGTTGCGATAGCCGGACAGCTCACGCAGGTCTGCGACGATGAATTCAGCGACTTCGATGGCCGCCTGTGTGGTGGCATCATCCCATTCCGGTGAAACGCTGGTGCCGCGTTCATAGCCATCACTCCGATCATCCGGTGGGAACGGAGTTTCCGTGAGCAGGATTTTCGGGGACGCCACGGGTGTCAGAGCGTGTCGGGGAATCGGCTGATCCACTTCCTGCGGTGGTCGCCAGTGGAGTGAAACAGAGGCGGATTGTTCACGAAACTTGAACCACTGCAGCCGCAGTGGATAAAGCCGACCGGCAAGCAGAAAACGTCGCGCGCGAAACTGCGTGTCGGCCCCCGATCGTACCCAGACATCAATCAAGGGGTGCTCACGATCGTTGAGGTAAAGTCGGGCACCATTCTCTGTGTTCAGGATCAGCTCGTACCAGCCGCTGCGTGGGGGAATCAGGGAGCCTTCCCACGCGATCGCAAATTCATCTTCCGAGATCTTTTCACCGTCCGGACTGAATGCACCAAAGTCGAAATCAACAACGGGATCGAGGCGGGTGAAGACGCGGCGGTCGCCGCGATGACGTCTGTCTGCGAAGTACTCTGCGTTCAGACCACGCTGCTGCCCGGGGTTCTGTGCCCAGCGGAACTCAAGCCCGAGGTCGGCAATGGCATTGCGGTACTGAGTAACGGTCAGACGACTGAGATCGACCTGCGGGGGATGCAGGCGAGCCTGTGCTTCCGGCGAATAGAAGGCCTGCTGCATCCACTCTGCGACGGCGGCTGCATCAGCGGCGACACAATCCTGCGGTGAACCCTCCGGCATGGTTCTGGTGATCAGATCTGCCAGCTCGACTGTCGGACGGTCTCCGAACAGGGGAGCAGGAAACTCGGGCGTCCCGGTACCGAAAACGCCGTGACAACTTTGGCACTGCGCTACATACACAGCCTGCCCTGGGTGCTGGTCATCTGCTTCGGCAGCGTCGGCGGACGAGCTGCGTGCAGACAGCATCGCAGTGACCAGTGCTGCCACAGCGGCAACAGAAATCCGGGTCCAGCGGAAGTGGCAGTCGACTGAGCGAAGCATGGAGAGATTTCTGAGCGTAATGATGAGGTGCCGACAATCAGGCAATGTTCTGGCGGGAATGGGCAGGCCGGCCGCCTGTCAGCACCATGCTAACGTGCCGAATCGTGTGGCGGCAATGTTGCGATCATTGCACCAATGTTGTTTTCAGGGTTGGTGACCAGTTCGCAGGTCACGTTCAGAGAATTCCGGCAGCAACCCCAGCACATGCTTTCCGCGTGCCGCTGCCGGCTGCAGCGGCAGAATTGGCCTGCGGGTACAGAAACGGCATTTTTTGCCGCTGTAAGTACTTTTCAACACTTGATTTGAGTCTGCAGCGGGGTTGATTTCCTGAGCTCTCTCGACCTATTATCCGAAAGTCAGGGAAGACATTGCGCGCGTTGCACGGGCGGCTGTAGTTCAGATCACACAGACCGTTGCAAATCCAGTTCAGGATGAACTTACCATGCCAGACTGTTCCAAAGACTTCGCGGAGAAGAAGTATCTTTCCGGGTTGCTGCTGGCAGGGATGTTGTGCGGGTGCAGCGGGAAGTCCGTCAAGTATGACAACCCCGTTTTCTCCCCGCCACCGCCACGAATATCGCTTACATCCAGTCAGACACTGCCGGAAGAAAATCATTCTGGTGGGAGTTTTCAGGAGGCCGGACTGGAACGTGAGCTGGGGCGTGTGCTTACGGGAAACACTGTGGTGGCGACAGTGAATTCTCAGCCGGTGTTTCTTGATGATGTGCTGGGTGGTGTGCGACAGATGCTGGAAGCAGATTCACGTCTGTCTGATGAACAACGACAGGTTGTGCTCAAGCGGGAGCTGGGTAAACGCATCGACAAGTACACTCACGATGAGGTGGTGCTGCAGGCAGTGATGCTGGAGATTCCGGCCGATCGTCGCGAGGCAATTCGAGAGAGTCTGCGGCCTGCCTTCGACGAGATTGTCGAAGGCATTCGTGAAAAGGAGAACAAGGCGTCCCTGGATGAACTGGACGCATTCCTGATGACCCAGGGAACGTCTCTGCGAGAGCTGGAAGACAACTTCGTCCGAATGCAGCTGGTCGAGGGGTACTTGTCGACTCACGCCAGTCCGTCGCAGGTGCTGTCACGGCAGGAGCTTGAAGAATACTATCAGCAGCAGTTATCCAGCTATACGTCCGCAGAACAGGTTCGGTATGCGAAGATTGTGATTCGCTTCAGTGAGGCTGGAGGGCAGGAGGCGGCTGTCAGCAAGGCGCGTTCGATTCGGAAGCAGATCGCCGCGGGACGCAGCTTCGCAGAACTTGCTCTGCAGGAATCACACGCTCTCTCCCGGGAACGTGGCGGTGATATGGGCTGGGTAAAACGCGGTTCTCTGCAAAGTGAGATTGAGGCAAGTTTGTTCGCCCTGAGCGTCTCCGGTGTTTCCGATGTGATGATTCTGTCGGATCGCTGTGAGATTTACAGTTGCACTGACCGACATGCTGAGTCCGTAATACCGTTTGCAGAGCTGCAGCAGGAACTTGAGAAGGAGCTGCTGCAGGTCAGAAAACAGGAAGCACGGCAACAGGTTCTGGATGAGCTGGTCAGGCAAGCGGCAATCACAAAGCTGTTTGAAGTCGAGCCCGTTCAGGAGCGAGCAGGAGCGACGCCGTTTTCCCGGGGCGGGCGCTGAGCAACCTCGTAAATTGCAGCCGCATGGATCCGCCAGCGAATGTCGGCGATCACGAATCTGCCTAAGATTCGGTGGTCTTGCTGTGCAGACGCACACAGTTCGGCTGGCGTAAATGCACGGGCGGCTTTGTGCAGTACAGCAGCAGCCCTGTCGCCTGTTCGCGGTTCCGGGCTGTTTATGCCGGGCTGTTTATGCAGAGTGGACCATGCGGGGCGGACGAATGAACGGCAGATGCATCGTCTTGCCGGGCCTCGTTGGTGTGAGCGGCAAACTTTGCTCAGGGTGAGGCCATACAGGGGCGCGAGGCAGTTCCGGGGCCTTGAGTAATTCGTGGCCCCGGATTCTGTTTGAGTCGACTGATCAGCTGTTGACTGCAGCGTTTTCGAATTCGCGAATGTCAGTGACATGTCCTCTGATGGCAGCAGCCGCGACCATGGCGGGGCTCATCAGCAGCGTTCTGCCAGTTGGGCTTCCCTGCCGCCCCTTGAAGTTTCTATTGCTGGAAGAGGCACAGAGCTGACGTCCCTGAAGCTTGTCCGGGTTCATCGCCAGGCACATTGAGCAGCCGGCTTCGCGCCATTCGAATCCGGCTGCCGTGAAGATCTGGTCCAGTCCTTCCTGCATGGCCTGTTGGCGCACCAGCTGTGATCCGGGTACGACGATCGCTTTCACGTTTTCAGCAACGCGGTGTCCCTGAACAACTCGAGCAGCTTCGCGGAGATCGGAGATACGGCTGTTGGTACAGGATCCGATAAAGGCGACATCAATTGCCGTTCCCTGAAGTGGCTTGCCACCGGTAAGGCCCATGAATTCGAGTGCTTCACTGATCAGAGTTCGTTCTGCGGCTGGGACTTCAGCCGCAGTCGGGAGTGGCTGACTGACACCAACAGACTGAGCGGGAGTGATCCCCCAGGTGACAGTCGGTTCGATCTCCGTGGCATTGAACGTAACGACATCATCGAATTCGGCATCTTCATCGGAGGCAAGGCTGAGCCACCAGGCAGCGGCACGGTCGAATTCTTCTGCTGCGGGAGAGAATGGGCGGCCGCGAAGGTATTCGACGGTGGTCTGATCGGGGTTGATGTAACCGCAGCGAGCTCCGCCCTCGATGCTCATGTTGCACACGGTCATTCGTTCTTCCATGGTCATGGAGTCGAATGTGGTTCCTGCGAACTCGTAGGCATACCCGACACCTCCCTGAACACCGAGTTGCTGAATGATATAGAGGATCACATCCTTGGCATATACGCCCGGGGGCAACTGGCCGTTGACCACGACACGGCGAACTTTGGGGCGATTCAGAAACATCGTCTGAGTTGCGAGGACTTCAGCAACGTTACTGGTACCGATTCCGATTGCAATGCTTCCGAATGCACCGTGGGTACTGGTGTGGCTGTCGCCACAGACGATCGTCATGCCTGGCTGTGTGAGTCCCTGCTCCGGACCGACGACGTGCACGATGCCCTGGCGACCATCGGACAGATCCAGCAGGCGAACGCCGAATTCCTGACAGTTCTTTTCAATGGCTACCATCATTTCTTCCGCGAGAGTATCGAGGAAGGGACGTTGCTGTGAGTCTGTCGGCACGATGTGGTCAACAGTCGCGATGGTGCGATCAGGGAAGGCCACCCGCAGCCCGCGGTCACGCAGGATTTCAAACGCCTGTGGACTGGTCACTTCATGAATCAGATGCAGCCCGATCATCAGCTGGGTCTGTCCACCAGGCAGTGTTCGTACGGAATGAAGGTCCCAGATCTTGTTGAACAGATTGCGTTTGTCAGACATGGATCGAAGATTCGCAGGAAAGGTGAAAAGGGGATAACGTGGATCTGCCACAGGGATTACAGAGGGGGGCAGCAGCGTTGAACGGCGACTGATTGTCAGGGTGGGAAGTGTAACCGCAAAGCGCAGAGGCGTCATTATTTCCGGGCAGTAATGGCGTTTGCTGCCGGAATTGGGGACGCTCGACCTGATCAGTCGAGTGATTCCGGAGAATTGACCTGCGGCAGTGAACTTTCTCACGGATTGACAGCATCCGGATTCCTGCCTA
>JALRDR010000943.1 GCA_023262145.1 Planctomycetaceae bacterium
CTCAATCGTGCAATCGCCACATTTCAGGATATACAAATCCTTTTTCCATTACGACAATTGCATGGTGCAGGAATGAATGTTGTGGGGAATTTGGACGGATTTTCGACATCGCTTCACAGCGATTGTGACACTGAACAAAACAACAGAATTGTTCCAGAAAATCAGCTCGGTCTGTACTCAATCGACCTGCCCCGCTAAATTATCCCGCCGTATCCGAGCCGGACTGTGGTAACTGCTGTGAAGGTAGTCCTGAAGAAAAGGCAACGTGGCAGGATGCCACTGAAAGTAATCGCCCGATGAGACTTAGTGTGGTGCTGGCGGCGAAGAATGAGGCAGAAAACCTGCCTGGATTGATTGCAGAAATCTGTGCGGCCCTGCGTGCCGAGACCAGTTTCGAAGTTGTTGTCGTCGACGACGGAAGTACGGACCACACCCAGGAGGTCCTGCAGCAGGTCCGAAAACAATGTCCGGAACTGGTTATCATACGGCACCAGCGCTCCTGTGGGCAAAGCTATGCCATGGTAACGGGCGTAGTGGAATCCGCCGGCGAAATGATTGCGACACTGGATGCCGACGGCCAGAACGACCCCGCAGACCTCCCGAAAATGCTGTCCATCCTGACAACGCCCATGGAAAATGGACAACACGTCAGTCTCGTCGCCGGTCATCGCCAGCGTCGTCTGGATCATTTCTGGCGAATTGTCTGCTCGCGAACCGCCAACGCCGTCCGGCAGGCAATCCTCCGCGATGGAACTCCCGATACCGGCTGTGGCATTCGTGTGTTTCGTCGAGATACATTTCTGGCTCTGCCTCGCTTTTCCCATATGCACCGCTTTCTTCCAGCTCTTGTTATGCGCTGCGGCGGGGTGGTTGAGTCTGTGGCCGTGAATCATCGGCCTCGAATTCATGGAAACTCCCACTACGGCACTCTCGGACGACTCACTGCCGGAATTGTGGACCTGTGCGGTGTCGCATGGCTCATCCACCGAAGCGTCGTCCCGGTAATGGAATCTCGCACTGGATCGGGGAATGACATACGACAACTGGACGATCTTCGGGTTTATGGGGCAGACGATTTTCATGAGTCGCTTCCTCGTTCAGTGGCTTAGCAGCGAGAAACAGGGACGCAGCGTTGTTCCTTTGCAATTCTGGTATCTGAGTCTCTGCGGTGGCGCTGTGCTTGCGATTTACGCAATCCAACGGCAGGATCCGGTTTTCATAAGTGGGCAATGTCTGGGGCTGATTGTCTACGTTCGCAATCTGCAGCTGATTCGCGCAGAGCGGCTGCGGAACCAGCAGCAGACCATTGCAGAAACCTCAGCGCCGGACGGTGCCACGGAAACACCTTCCTGACATAACCGTCTCAGCGTTCAAATCGTGTTCTGCACAACACGCTTCCAGCGCAGATGCAGATGCAGCGGCAACTGACCGCAGCAGCTCCGGTGATGGTCTGCCATCCAGTTCGTGAAAGACCGATGAAATTCCTGCCCGTTGCGATCCTGATTTCGCTGGCCATCAGCCTCACGTCTGTGCTCTGTCGTCCGTTGCTGCCCATCGACGAAACTCGCTACCTGGCCGTGGCCTGGGAAATGGCAGAGCGGGGTGATTTCTTCGTATCCCATCTCAACGGTGCGACGTATGCCCATAAGCCGCCACTCCTGTTCTGGCTTATCAATCTCGTCTGGCAAATGACCGGCTTGAGCGATCTCGGGGGCAGACTGGTCGCACCCGCCTGCGGTCTGCTCTGCCTCCCGCTGACTCATCGTCTCTCGCTGCGTCTCTGGCCGGACGATCGGACAACAGCAGATCGAGCTGTCCTGATGCTGTCGACGTGCCTCGTCTGGATGTACCTCAGTCCTGTCACAATGTTTGACACACTGCTTTCCGCCTGTGCTCTCCTGGCACTCCTGGGTGTCAGTCGGACAACCGTCGCTGGCAGTCGCTTTGGCTGGCTGCAGGCTGGTATTGCCACCGGCTGCGGAATCCTCGCCAAAGGCCCTGTGATTCTGCTTTTTGTGGTCCCGGTGAGCCTGCTGGCAGGATGGTGGAGCCGGACGCCGGGCACCGGCAGAACCTCCGTCACGGGATCGTTGCTGTTGCTGGCGGTTGCTGCTGTCATCGGGCTGGGCTGGGCCATCCCTTCCGCTCTGCTCGGGGGCAACGAGTATGCTCGAGAACTTCTTTTCGGCCAGACCGCCGGTCGGATGGTGGATTCCTTCGCTCATCAGGAACCTTTCTGGTGGTACCTGCCATTGGTGCCGCTCTGCCTGTTGCCGTGGCTGCTGCTGCCTCAGCTTTGGCGGGGGCTGCGGAAATCGGCTGCGGATTCCGGCACCCGATTCGTTCTCACCTGGACACTCGGCGCCCTCATCCCGCTGTGTCTGGTGAGCGGCAAGCAGCTGCACTATCTCATGCCGTTGATTCCCGGACTGATCCTGCTGTGCGCCCGGGCCACATCTCAGACGCAGGAGCCGACTCAATGCAGAGATCTGCTGCTGCTTGTCCCCGCAACGATCCTGATGGCCTCGTTTCCACTCTGGGCCAGCCTGATTCCGCCACTGCGGCCGTACAGAATCGACACGCTGGTTTCAGCACCGGCCTGCCTGCTGATGATGAGCACCAGCCTGCTGGTGGTTCTGGCATTTCAGAAGCGTTGCCTGACAATCGGGATCTGCGGTATAGCCATTGCCACGGCACTCTTTCAGATCACCCTGCTGCTTTCACTTCGCAGCACCTTCTGGGAGGGTTTCGATCAGCAGCCCCTGGCACAGCACATCAACACTCTGAATACTCCTGTGGCCTGGTTTGGCAACTACCATGGACAGCTGAATTTCGTTGGTCGTACGCTGCAGATTGAAGAGGTTGCCGACGACAAGGCACTGGAATCATGGCTGCAGGATCATCCGACCGGACAACTGATCTGCCGTCTGAGGCTGACTCACGGCAGCAATTCTCCACTGGTCCCGCCCCTGATTCGATCGGATCGCAGCGGCCCTGTCGCAGCGGACCAGCAGCAACTGCTGGAACTGCTCCGACGATCAGACCTGCTGCCACGGGCGTCATCCCTTGCCGAAGTTTCCTTTGTCCAGTGGATTCGCACCGGCCTGCACGAACGCCCGCTCGTTGTCGTGCGGTACGCCTCCTGAGCACTACGGACAGTCAACGGGATGGCGTGGCAAGGTTGTGACATGCAGCGATGCCCGCAGCTGCCCTGGGAACGATGACTCTTCCGCATCCAAAAAGACCTGCCCCCGGATGATGATTTCAGATATTCTTGACCGCTGATCCTGACCCTCGCGATGCAGTCTGAATCTGCCCACTGCATTACATTGATTTCACGGACAACCACCAGACAGAGAACTGACCGATGGCACTGCGATTTTACAACACACTCTCCAATGAACTGGAGACTTTTGTACCGGCCGATGAGACCACCGTCCGCATGTACAGTTGCGGCCCGACAGTCTATGACTTCGCGCATATCGGAAATTTCCGATCGTTTCTCTTCGCTGACATCGTCCGCCGGACGCTCGAGTTCTTCGGCCACAACGTGCACCATGTGATGAATATCACTGATGTGGGGCACATGACCGAAGATGCAAATGCAGATGGTGCCGGCGAAGACAAAATGCAGGCAGCCGCAAGACGAGTGAAAGAAGACAAGAAATCCGGCAAAGTTCCGGAAGGAGCTGTCACCAATCCGGATGACCCCTATCAGATTGCGCAGTACTACACAGACTGCTTTCTTGAAGATGCTCGAACTCTCGGGATCAAAGTCGCCTTTGAGTACCCTGAGAATATTCTGCACGCGACGCAGAATATTGATGCGATGCAGGAAATGATCAGCCAGCTGCTCGATCGCGGTCATGCCTATGTCGGCCCTGATGGCGTGGTGTATTACAGCGTGGAAAGCTTTTCTCAGTACGGACGTCTCAGCGGTAATACTCTCGATCGGCTGATGTCGGGTGCCGGAGGTCGTGTCAGCGAAGCGAATCAGGCAAACAAACGACACCCCGCTGACTTCATGCTCTGGAAACCAGACTCCACCCATATCATGAAGTGGGATTCGCCATGGGGAACAGGATATCCAGGCTGGCACATTGAATGTTCCTGCATGGCCCGCAAGCGGCTTGCCGCTGACGTCATCGATATCCATACAGGTGGAGAAGATCTGATCTTTCCCCATCATGAATGCGAAATTGCTCAGACCTGTGGCGCCACAGGGAAAGACACGTTCGCTCGCTTCTGGATGCATGCTCGGTTTCTGCTGGTTGAAGGCGAGAAAATGAGCAAGAGCAAGGGCAGCTTCTATACCGTCCGCGATGTCCTTGAGGGGCGCATCAAGACGGAGTCCGGGCAGACGGCCGGCGTCCGCGTTCATCCCGCTGTACTCCGCCTCGAACTAATCAAGTCCCACTACCGTGGCAACATGAACTTCACCCACAAAGGGCTCATGGACTCCGCCGGCGCCGTGAAACGACTGACCGACTTTCGCAATCGACTGGAACAGGCCTGCGCCGGCGCCGCAGCTGATGTTGATTTCGATTATCCGATCCTCGGGAAGTTTGCTGACTGTCTGGCCGATGACCTGAACATCGCCGGGGCGCTTGGTGCAATCCTGCCCTGGGCCAGTACCACTCCTGATGATCCTGCCGCGGCACTGGGAGCGCTGAATCGAATGAATGAGGTACTGGGCGTGGTGCCGCTCACCCCATCCAGTGATGCCGATGCAGAGTCAGGTTCAGAAAACTCCCACATTGAAGCACTCTGCCGTCAGCTGGATGAGGCGCGCGCGAAAAAGGACTATGCCACAGCCGATACAATACGCGGACAAATCCAGGATCAGGGCTACGATGTCAAAACGTCACCTTCAGGCACCATCGCGGAACGCCGCCTTGCCTGAGTGGACTGGATTGTCGAATACACCCTGAATTCGGAACTCTTTCCATGCAGCAGGTACTGCTCATTACGCTGATGACTGGCTCCGCAGGGGGATGCCTGCTCTGGCTGCTCAGCCGAATCCTCGGGAAATACTGCATCATCGATGCCTTCTGGGGCCCCGGGTTTGCTGTCCTCGCAGCGGTTTCGGCATTCAGGATCAATCAGCAGCCGTTGAGCGCACCGGCAAAATTGCTGCTGCTGGCGACCTGCATCTGGGCTCTGCGACTGGGAATCCACCTCGGCAACAGAATTCTTCGCGACCCGCATGAAGATCGTCGCTATGCAGCAATGGCCGCAAAATACGGTCCATCGTTCCGCTGGACATCGCTCGGTATCGTCTTCCTGCTGCAGGCTCTGATCATGTGGTTTGTGGCGCTGCCGGTAACGATTGCCTGCAGTGGCATCACGGCGAACGGTCCACCGTTCTGGCTGCTGCCCGGTGGAGTGCTGTGGGCAACAGGTTTGCTCTTTGAGACCGCTGGAGACTGGCAACTGGCCCGCTTCCGCAGCCGCCCGGACAACTCCGGAAAAGTCCTCGACACCGGCTTGTGGCGGTTCACACGTCATCCGAATTACTTCGGTGACTTCTGTGTCTGGTGGGGACTCTGGATGCTCAGCATGGCAGCGGGCGCACCTTTCTGGACGATCATCAGTCCAGCCGCCATGGCCTTCTTTCTGCTCCGCGTATCCGGGGTCACTCTGCTGGAAAAGGACATCGCGGAACGCAGGCCCGACTACGCGGACTACATCCGCAGGACCAATGCCTTCTTTCCCGGCAGGCCGCGATGAACTGTCAGTTTCTGAGATATTCAGAGCAGCTTGGCAGCGCGGGCAAGGTCGGCATCTCTTCCCGCCACGATGAGT
>JALRDR010000957.1 GCA_023262145.1 Planctomycetaceae bacterium
GGAATTTCACCCACAGGTGTTAATGCAGAATCGAGCTGAAAAATGCGGGCGCCGCGACCAGCAACGTCAACGAATACCAGTCCGCCGGAGATCCGCGGGGGTCCGGAGGCGACACCGCCAAGCTCCTGAATTGCCAGCTGCTGCAGACTCGAAGCCTGCAGCAGAACCAGCTTGCCATCAGCGGTCGCAGCAGCCACAAACCCTTCCCCCGCAGCAAGCGGCTGCTCCAGCTGGTACTGGAATGCCCGAGTACTGATTTCCGCCAGTGCAGGCGATGGGGCTGAACGATACTCCACACGGACCAGCTCGTTATCAGCGTTGACCCCAAGCACCTGTGTTCCGGAGAGTGCCACCAGTGATTTCCACGGTTTCTGATTATCTCCGTTCCGGGCCGAAAGAAAATCTTCAGCCCTGCGACCGCCGCTCAGGCCGGTCAGATGGAGTCGCCCGGAAATCGCGAACACTGCCCCTTCGTCAAGAATTGCCGGCGGCAGATCGGGAACTCCTGGCAACGGCCAGCGCTGTTCGAGCTGTCCGGAGGTGGAAAAAGTCCACATTGCCGGCTCCGGCAACCCCGCATAGGCCGCAGGACGACCATCCGCCAGCACGGCTCCTCGAATTGCTGAGCTGAGTTTATCCGGCAGACGAAATCGACTGATGGTATCGAGCACAAAGGAATCGGTGCCCAGTTGTGCGAGAGGTATGCGGTAGACTTCACCGTAATCCGCCACGGCAAGAAGCGAATCTCCTCCTGCAGCGGCTGTCAGTGCCACAACATGGGTCGCCAGCAGGGTCCGCCAGGTACCGGCCATCTGGTCCCGTTCAACGCGTGTGAAGAACGACGAGGCGGACTGAGCCGTGCGGGATGTCAGAAACACCGACTCCTCAAGCAACTGAATCGGCTGTGTGTGAATTCCCTCAGCTGTTACGGCCGTATCAAGCTCCACACTGTTTGCTCGTGTTCGAAACCGCCTGAGATCACGACCGGCCATCCATAACTGCCCCCCCGGTCCGGCAAGCAGATGCATGCGAGTCAGCAAACCCTCTTCCAGCTGATTTGCCCCGACCAGCGAAAGCGGCGCATCACCCGGCTCGTCACCAACCCGAAACGCCGTCACCCGCTGCGGTGATGAGGGTACATACAATTCGTAGCCCCGGAGCAGCAGCGGATCTTCTACCTGACCATCTACATAATCCTCTGCGACTACTGTGAGTGAACCTTCCTCAGAGATATCGAGGGTTCGAATTCGAGCCTGCTCAGACTGATGGTTATCACAGAAGAGAAAGTACCGACCAGCAGCAATCACACCGGCACGGACACTGTCGGGCCCATGCGGAATGTGGGAAACAGCGCGACATTCAAATGGACTCAGACCAATCGTGTAAACCAGCGTCTGGTTCCCCGCCACCAGCAGGTAGTCATTCCCTGGCGATACCGCCGGGGGACCACTGACAGGCTGGGGAAAAGTGAGCTTCTCGGTCGCCTGTCCGGAGACCGTATTAATACGCCACAGCTCATTGTTGTCGTTGATGCAATAAGTACTTTCAGCCACCACAACAGGGGCGGATACAGGACGCCCCTCGATGCTGCGTCGCCACAGAATCTCACCGTTATCATCAGCAACCAGCCACAGCTCCTGAGCAACTGAACTGTAAACCAGCCAGCCGTCACGTGAACCACGGACAGCCACCGGAGCGAACGGCGCGTTGGAACCAATCACCGTACGCCAGCGCGGGTTCCCTGTATCCGCATCAATGGAGCTGAGACTATCAAGCCCATACGTCACCAGAAAACGGCCCTGCGAAGTCAGATCCGCTGCAACCTGCGTTCGCAGCGACGGTACCACAGCTGCAGGTGGCCGCGAGATTTCAGCATCCGGCTCAGAATCCGGCACGGAGCTGACCACGAGCGTCTTTTCCGCCTCCAGAATTCGTGTCAGCATGCCGGCAACCTCAGCATCACCCTGCAGCACAGGATGGTTCGTCAGCAGCTTCTCTCGCTCAAGGATCGCATCGAGCGTGCGTCCGGCGCCAAGCAACGCATCAATCCGCTCATTCGACTCAGCAAAGGACTCCATTCTGGCAATTGCCTGCCCGGCAATTCTCTGACGGTCCTGCAGATAAATCTCGCGACTCTCAGGAATGCCAGCTTCGCCTGAAAACTTCCGCAACAGTTCAGTGGCATCCCTGCTGACCTCCAGCGCCTCTCGAGACGGCGCCAGCTCACCCACGATTGCTCCTGCGTATGCCAGCCGGTCGGCGTAACGTCTGAGCGTCTCTCCCAGATCCTCATAGCCGGGCAGATCGGCACATTCACTGACTAGCCGTCGCAGTTCTTCCATCCCCCGAACAACATCGGGTGTATTCGTCTGAATGTACTTTTCAACCAGCGAACGATGCAGTCCGATACGCGCAGCGGGACTGGAGTCGGTTCGAGGATAGTTCAGCAGAAACTGACTGAACCTCGCCTCCGCCTCAAGATACTTCTGCTGGTCCAGCAGCGACACCGCTTCCTTCAGCAGCCGGTCCTCGCTGTTCTTCTGATTGATGTACCAGAAGATTGCTGCGAGCAGAAATCCAAAAACCGTGATGGTGGACAGCAGAAACACGACAGGAGAACGACC
>JALRDR010000853.1 GCA_023262145.1 Planctomycetaceae bacterium
AGCAGCTTGCGGAAATCCTGCCAATGCAAACTGCGGCAACGCAGCGCTGGCCTTCCGGGTGAATCTGAATGGAGGGAATCTGTCATGATGTCCTGCGGATTTAACGGTCTGCTGGCCCTGCATCAGGCTGACGTGCGGGGCACGTCCCGTTGACTATGCTAACACCAGTTGCCGCATGATTGCAGTGAGCAGGGCAGCTGCAGACAATGGTGAACTCACACCATCGCCACGCTGCACTGCAACCGGCCCGAATTGAGGCGGTTTCCACAATGCAGCCGGAACTCTGCAGATGAGCTACGAATAACAGTTGCCAGCAGACCGCAAGACCGCCAAAATGCAGCCGGACACGATGCAACAGGCTGTATGAATCTCACTGCTGAATGTCCACAAGAGGTCTGACTGCGACTGTATCCCCGCCGTTTCACCCTGAAACGGGACGATCAGCTGGCCAATTCCCTGTTGTTTTGGCGTTTGCGATGCCTGTCGGCAGGATCGATGCAGACAGGCACGGAATTTTCTCCGAAAATACAGGTGGTGGCCGAAACTGGTGACCGCAACGTCGGCAATACTGAGCCTCACGAATTATCGGCTGACACACGATCTGCTCTGAACGAACCAAATACTGTGCTGAACAAGGCATCCAACATGCTGAATCGTCGTCAACTCCTTCAGGGTGTAGCTTCAGGAACAAGTGCCGCTCTGGCTATGGGCGGGATCACACCTGGTCTGCAGGCGGCATCGGGTTTTGCCACGACGCCCAAACGTGTCATTTTCTTCATGCAGAATCAGGGCTTCGATCCGCAGACCTGTATTCCCGCAGGGATGACCAGCAGCGGCTCTCTGGCGGGTGCAAAACTTCCGGAACCAATCAGTCCGCTTGAACCTTACAAGGAGCGGATGCACATCATCAACGGCCTGCATGGTACTCATACCAGCCCTTCACACAGTGCCTTCTTCGGCGCACTGGGCGGCTATCGTGGTGGCGACGGAGTTCCTCCCAGCGGATCCACGATCGACTATGAGCTTAGTAAGGTCCTGCCACAGACACTGCTCCCGCACTTGTGCATTGGCATGGATTCCATTGAGAACATGACCACCAAGCCAACCATCGCCACGCTGTCAGCAAGTGGCGCTGGTCAGCCAATCTTTATGTACTCCAACCCCAATCAGCTCTATCAGACACTCTACGGCGGAATCTCCACGGGGGAAATCCGACAACAGCACGAAGCTCGCACCAGCCTGATGACGCAGATTCAGTCGCTCGCCGCAGCCGGCGGAAAGAATCTGCCGACGGCAGACCAGCAACGTTACGAACAGTTCGTACAGGGCTTTCGGGATCTGAATGGTCTGCGTGACCGACTGGCTACTGTCTCAGACCATCTCCGCAAATTCGCCCCCGCAGTGGACGAGCGATATACGCGGCCGGAGTTTGAAACGGACTGGCACGATATCCTGCTGGACCTCGGCATCTCTGCTCTGACATCGGGAATCACCAACACCCTCACCATCGGTTCCGGACGTGGAGAAATCTTTGGAGCATGGAAAGGCCTGGGAATTGATCAGCAGGGGCACAACCTCGGCCACATGCAACAGCCGGACAACCCCATCTGGATCAAAATTCGCCAGTACAACAGCCGCATGCTTGTAAAACTGATGGAAGCACTCGACAGCATTCCGGAAGGCAGCGGCACCATGATGGACCACTCCCTCATCGTCTACACCAGCAACAACGCTGACAGTCAGCACACCAGCGGTGCCAACTGGCCGGTGATGCTGCTGGGCAATTTCGACGGTGCTTTCCGGACCGGCTGCTTCACACAGATGGATGGCAAACGTCCAATCAACGCCCTGTATACAACATTGCTGCAGGTTGCCGGAGCTCCCTGTGAGCGATTCAACATGTCCGAGCAGCTGGCGAAGAAATTTGACAGTGGCAATGGACTTCTGGGAGAAGTGCTGGCATGAGCAGTGTGGCGTCGTCCCTGCAGCAGTCGTTTTCACTCTCACATTCAGCATCTCTGCAGCGCATCATCAGCACGCTTCTCTGCATCATGACCTTGCTCAGTGCCAGGCTGCAGTCATGCCCGGCTGACGATGTCTACGTGCCCGGCACTACAGTAGCAGGCACATATGACAGTTTCGCCCGCCCTTTCCTGGCCTCTCACTGCACAGAATGCCACGGTGCGGAAGAACCGGAAGCCGGCCTCTCACTGCACAACCTGGGACCAGTGGACGAAGTCAATGCCGACACGTGGAAGAGCATCTGGGCTCAGGTCACGCTCGGCGAGATGCCACCTGCGGAAGCGGACCAGCCAGCTGTCCTGGAGCGTCTGAAGTTTTCGGACTGGGTCGTGCAGCAGTTGTCCGCAGCGCTGGCGGAAAGTGGAGGTTTCAGGGCACATATTGATCCACAGAAGGGGAACTACCTTTCGCATGAACTGCTCTTTGGTGACCTGCCCGCCGGGATTCATCTGCAGCCGACGTCCTCTCCGGCTCGCATCTGGCGAGTGACTCCGCAGGAACACATCACCCGTCTGAATGAGCTGATCAACACTGAGCCTGTATTCGATCCTGACAATCGAGGGCAGCGAACACATGGTGATGCGGTTCCCACCAACCATGGCGGCGAACTGAAACTGTACTTCGGTACGGATCGCATTATCCGCTGGCAGGGCGGAACGGTTGCCTATGCCACCGCAGTCAAGAGTGTGCCCGCAATCCTCTCTTCAGCACGTGATACCGGACTGGAAAACTACCCGGACTTCTACACCGTCAACAGTGCTGAGGCGACACAGATTCTGAGTGTGGCCAGTGACCTGATCCGCTACATGGCATTTGGCCCGCTGAGTATCGCCAATCCGGAACAGATCACCGACGACCCGGATACTTACAAGATGGAAGGTGACATCCGGGGACTGCCCACAAGTATTGTTTACAGCACAAAGATTGTGCGACCGCTGACTCCGGTGATCGATCTGCTGGAGGCGGAACAGGCTGACCAGAAGCTTGTCACAGATGCTGTCAACTACCTCTTTGAAGCACTCACATTCCGGCCTGCGACAGAAGCGGAATCACAGATGTACTCAGAGATTGTGCAGCATTCCATCAGCCAGCTGGGTCTTCAGGATGGAGCCGTCACGGGTCTGTCTGCCATCTTTCTGGACCGTGATGCACTCTTCCGTCCGGAGATCGCAGAGCAGGGCAGCGCTGATGAACATGGCCGAATCATGCTGCAGGACTGGGAACTCGGCCTGGCGCTCAATCACGCCTTCAGCTACATCCGTCCCGACGAACAACTGCGGGAGGCCATTGCTGCCGGCAGACTAAGGACACGTGATGACGTTCGGCGAGAAGTCCGCCGAATACTCGCCGATGACAGCATTCGCAAGCCGCGTGTCCTGCGATTCTTCCAGGAGTACTTCGATCATGATCGCGGAGGCTACATCTGCAAGGACAGTAAGGCATTGGCTGATACCGGTGTGAATAATCGTGGGATGTCTCACTATCGGGCCATGTTTGACGCCTCAGCCAGTACCGACCGGCTGATCGAGCTGATCCTGGAGCAGGATGAACAGGTGCTGCGGCAACTGCTGACAACGAATCAGGTTGTCGCAACCGGCGGCGATCGCGTCTATTTCGGCAGGCGGCGATCGAAAGAAGAAGTGGCGGCATCTGTCGCGGCCGCGAAACTGGCCGCCAGGGAAGAGGAAGAGAAAGCTGCCGCCGAACTGGCCGCATGGAAAGAAGCCAATCCGGGCAAGGAACCTCCCAGGCCAAAGAAACCACGACAGGTTGCAGTGAATCACAACGTCGAAGAACTGCCGCTTACTGGCCCAAAACTGCTGGCGCGTGTGAGCCGACGCAGCTTCGGGAGTGGTTCCATGAACCCCCAACGGGTTCTGGCGGAAGTGCCGCAGGAACAGCGGATGGGGATTCTGACGCAGCCGAGCTGGCTGGTTTCTCATTCCGACGCCATGGACAACCACGCCATTCATCGTGG
>JALRDR010001125.1 GCA_023262145.1 Planctomycetaceae bacterium
ATCAGTTCCGAACTGGCTGCAGCTGATGCAGCAGCCACTGGCAGGGCTCAAAGTCGGGCTGGCCGCAGAATACTTCGCTGCCGGACTGGACTCCGAAGTTGAACAGGCTGTGCGAGAGGCAGTCAATGTCCTGCAAGCCGCCGGTGCAACAGTTACACAGGTCTCCCTGCCACACTCCAGATACGCAGTTGCCGCCTATTACCTCATCGCCTGCAGCGAAGCCTCCAGTAACCTTGCCCGCTACGACGGTATTCACTACGGGTATCGCGCTGCAGAGTTCGCTAACCTGACCGACCTCTACTGTCGCAGCCGCTCCGAAGGCTTCGGCAAAGAGGTGCAGCGAAGAATCATGCTCGGTACCTATGCGCTGTCTGCCGGCTATTACGACGCCTACTACCTGCGTGCCCTGCGCGTGCGCAGAAAAATTCAGCAGGACTTTGAGTCTGCATTCAGGCAGGTCGATGTGATCGCCGGCCCGGTTGCTCCCGCTGTGGCATTTCGGCTGGGTGAAAAACTGAATGATCCCATGGAAATGTACCTGAGCGACATCTACACCATCAGCACCAATCTGGCTGGACTGCCCGGTATTTCCGTACCCTGCGGTTTCTCCGCTTCCGGGTTGCCCATTGGATTGCAGCTTCAGGCGGCACCGCTGCGAGAGGATCTTCTGCTCCGCTCAGCTCACGGCTATCAACAGCTGACGGACTGGCACACACGCAGCCCGGTGGACGCCCGGTAACACTGACCGGTTGCACTGAACACGTGCACTGACCGGGTGCCCCCGTGACGGAAAACCTGCGCTCCTTCGCCAGCCGCCGGTCCCCGTCGAAAAACCTGCTGATACACGTGGCAAACCAGTGTCTGCTGCGACTGCAACAGCCTGATCTGCGTCCGGAAAAGTCCCGTTGACGGAAATCCTGACAGATCATTCAAGCATCCCCTCTCACTCTGTCGAAAACTCCCGACAGTTTGTTGCAATTGTGTGGGGAAGACGATAACCTCCGCCCCGCACGCAGCCGGTAACAGGTTGCAGCAAAGGGGGCGTAGCTCAGTCGGTTAGAGCGCCAGCCTGTCACGCTGGAGGTCGCGGGTTCGAGTCCCGTCGCCCTCGTTTCCCCAAAGCCGAAATCGGTCTGCTCCGGTTTCGGCTTTTTTTGTGCCCTCAATCCTGCCCTCCTGACTCTCACAATCCGCAGTATCCCACCCACATAAAACACCCGCGGCTAGCGCTGAGTAACACCCGAGAATCTCCCATCCTGAAACAGGAACTGCGGTTGAGTATGACTGTCGATTGCGGTGAAATGGGGGGCCTGCAGGTGGCTGCTCAACACGACCACAGTCGCACCTGCCACAGTCGCACCTGCCGCAATCGAACACGACCGCTATCGCACCTGCTGCAGACTTCGAAACTTCTCCCGGCGGGGACCAGATAATGTTTCAAGCCACTCTGCTCGTGATCACCGGGGCCAATAAAGGCAGCCGGTTTGAGCTGAATTCCGGGCGAGATTTCCTGATCGGACGAAGTGTCGGCTGTGATATACGCCTTGACGACAGCGAAGTTTCCCGACATCACGCTCGAATCACCTTTCAAGGCAGTTCCTTTCTGCTGACCGATCTGCACTCCGCCAACGGTAGTCGCGTCAACAGCCAGTTGCAGGCTGAACATCTGCTCCAGAATGGTGACACACTGCAGCTGGGCAATAGTGTGCTCAGTTTTCAGTTGCTGCATTCCAGTACACAAACACCACCTCCAACGGCTGCGGAAGTACGGTTTGTCGAAGACCCCGAAGAACTCAGCCAGGCATCCATCCTGCAACTGCTGCCGCCGGATCACTCTGCTCCCCCCAGCGACGACTCCGCCACACTCGACCTCATGTACCTTGTTGCCGAAGAACTGGTAGCACCGGTGCTTGCATCAGAAATCCGCCTGCAGCGGATTCTGCAGCTCACTCTCGATGCTGTTAAAGCCGACCATGGCTGCTTTCTGCTCCGCAATGACGATGATTCAGAACTACAGGCCGCCGCATTTGCACGCAGCAAAAAGACCGCAGCCGGCAGCGACCAGATGCTCATTTCCCGCTCCATCACCAGCTGCGTACTTCGTGACGGCACTGCACTCCGCACATCCAATGCCAGTGCTGATGAACGATTTGCCACCGGTCAGAGCATTGTTTCGGAGGGGATTCGCGAAGCGGTCTGTGCCCCCCTGCGCGGACGATCCAGTCTGCTCGGAGTGCTCTATCTGGATACCCGCACACCAACAACAGATTCGCTCACGACGACCAGTGGGCGTCTGACAGACGAACACCTGCGGATGGTTGTCACTGTCGCCTGACAAACCGCTCTGGCCATGGAATCACGCCAGTTTCAGGACGCCATGGTGCGGGCCGAACGATTTGCCGCCATGGGCCAGACTATCACTGTCCTCAGTCACCACATCAAGAATATTCT
>JALRDR010001182.1 GCA_023262145.1 Planctomycetaceae bacterium
ATGCCTGGTACAGGTCGTCCTTGTCTTCCTGCTTCCCGCCGTCTGCAGGGCGTTCTTCGGGGACGGTGGTGGAAGCGAAGAAGGTGAGCAGATTGGGGGTGCTGTTGCCTTCCAGATTGGCGAATTCGGAAAACCCGCCGATTGCAGATTCGCTGATTCGAACACCCTTTGGTGTCTCAGCGTTGGTACCGCGATTAAAGAATGCGACCAGTCCCCAGTAATGCGCCTGCTCAATTTCGGAGGCGACCATGTGATCGTGGCACTGTGCACATTCGATGCGAATGCCAAAGAATGCCGGGGCAAGTTCTTCGGCGATCTTCTGAAAGTTGTTCTTTCGTTCATAAAGGAACCAGACGGCACCGCGATCGCGCTCGTCTTCAGGACGGGCGAGCAGAATGGTACGCACACAGTCATCCCAGGGGCGATTGTCTCGAATAATGCCTTCCAGCCAGGTACGCCAGTGATGCTGCCGCCGCTGCTGATACGCACGTTGACCATTGCGTCCCATCATCAGCGTGTCGAGGTTGTCGGCGAAGTGCTGCACATAATCCTCGGACTGCAGCAGGTGATTCACCAGATGCCACCGGCGATTCTGGCGGCCATCCTGCAGGAACGCAGACAACTCTGCCGGTGTCGGGATGCGTCCGCACAGATCGAGGTGCACCCTGCGAACGAATACTTCATCACTGCAGTCGGCCGTGGGTTGTATTCCCGCTGTGTTCCAGCCTGCAGCGATGAGCTGATCGATGGTCTGAGTAAGCAGTTCCGGGCTGTCGACAGCTGCTGCCGGAGGTTCAGCCGGCTGGGCAGTTACAGGAGCTGTGGTTTCCGGTTGTGAATCTCTGGATTGTGCATCGGCCTGCAGTGCGACAGCGGGTGCAGGCAGCAGCAACAGGCAGCAGAGTGTTGGCAGAGTCGGCAGGATGTTCATGGCAGGATCATTAAGCTGGCAAGTGGCAGGCGGAACAGAATGTTAGCACAGGCGGTGATGCGGGTCACGAGAAAGTGTAAACGAAACACCGCTCGCCGGTTCACAGGCCTCAGGAATCTACCAGGTTACGCGCTATTCCCTGATTGCTCCAGAGCTTTTCAATGTTGGCAGGTGTTGACGCCGGCAACTGTGAGTGCTGCTGTTTGTCGCGGGACGTTGTATAACTGTTCAGTGCTGTAGATGACTGAGTCGTTGATGCAGGGAGTCAGTGAACCATGCAAAGCTGCCGGGAAAAGGTACGGGTGGTCGTGTACGCAGCCATGCTTGCTGGCAGTGTCTGTTCTGCTCACGGACAGATGCGCACCTGGGACGGTGCTCATTCCATCGCGCGGGTTCAGGTTCAGATGGAGTATTTCGTACCTTCGGATGGTGAACCACTGAGCGACTGGCGGGAGCGTCTGGAATACTTCGCGAAGCGGATGCAGTTATTCCATCAGCGGGAGTTTGGCGGACAGTCCGAACTGCAGGTCGTGATCGGCGATCAGCCGGTGATCTCAACGCGGGCTGCCGCAACGCTGCGAATTGGGGATGCAAATGCAATTTTCTCCCGAACTCTCAGTGAAGTCAGCCGGCGCACGGGATTCGAGGCTGCGGATAACGGGACGTTTCGGATTCTGCTGGTGCTGAGTGAGATCAACTGGAGGCCGCTGGATGACTTCTGGCGGCTGCGTCCGGCTGATGGCGGTGCTGAGTTTGAAGGGCAGGTGATTGGCAGACAGCATTTTCCCGGAGCAGCCTCCGGTGGATCACGGGCGACCTTTTTGTCGGCCCAGGGAATCGGCTGGGGCCTGGTGAGTGCTGACGGGTGGCGAGTTCCCTGTCGCGGATCCGATTGTGTGATCTACCACGAGGGGTGCGGACACACAGTGGGGTTGCCGCATCCGGAACCAATCGATGAATCCGTGATGGGACTGGGGCAGTATCGCGGCTGGATCCACGAAAGCGTTCTGAACCGGGAGC
>JALRDR010001183.1 GCA_023262145.1 Planctomycetaceae bacterium
GATTAATGGTGGAGAACGGATGTGTGATGGCGAATTTCTGCAGCAGCAGCAGACTGATGCCGGCCTGGGCCACGTCGGCGATGCCCAGCACTGCAGCGATGAGCAGCACATCCGCTGCGGCAGGCGGTTGTGCAACGGAAAATCCGGAGAACACAGAACTCAGAAAAGTGCTGAGCCAGATGGCAGGGGTGATTGCCCAGCCTTTGTGAAGCAGGAGAGTGAGTGCGAGGCCGGCTGCGGGTCGGATTGCATCCAGAAAATCGGTGTCGGAAGTAACGGAATGCCCGGCCGCCGCGAGGATCATGAGCAGGCTTGTGGACAGCAGAATGTCGACAAGTCGCCGCACGCCGGGAAGGGCAGTAATCGCCTGCATAGGTTTCCTCAGAACAGCGGCCGAGTGGAATTCCAGGTGCCGCGATTGCGGTACGCTGCAGATCTCTGCATGAGTGTAACGGAGTGGCTTTCCGATGGCGCGTGTGAATCTGACTGACCGCGGAGTTGGGTGCGGATCTGTGGCCGCAGATTGCGCTTTTGGAGCTACTCGGAATGCCCGGGTGATTCCCACGCTGTCTGATCGGGCGTAAGATTCTGGTGGTCACTGTGACCCCATACTGAAGTCGTTTCAATCGCATGGAGTTGTTATGCGTGTGGTCATCGCTGCGTTGCTGCTGCTGCTACTGGGCGTTTCCAAAATCTCTGCTCAGGGTGCCCCGCCGAATTTCGTGTTCATCATGGCCGATGATCTGGGCTGGGCGGATGTGGCGTTTCATGGGGGGGCGTTTCCAACGCCTCATCTGGATCGGCTGGCGGAGCAGAATCTTGAGCTTCGGCAACACTACGTCGCGCCGGTCTGCAGCCCGACTCGCAGTGGTCTGTTAACGGGGCGTTGCTGGAGTCGATTCGGCGTGACTGCACCGATCAACACGCAGGCGTTGCCCGCCGATACGATGACACTGCCACGCGCACTGCAGCTGGCTGGGTACGATACGTGTCTGATCGGAAAGTGGCATCTGGGTTCTGCGCCTGAAGTGGGACCTAATCATTTCGGGTTTGATCATTCCTATGGATCACTGGCGGGCGGCATCAGTCCGTGGAACCACCGCTACAAGCAGGGGCCGTGGACAGAAACATGGCATCGCAATGAGCAGTTGCTGGAGGAGCAGGGGCATGTGACTGATCTGCTCACTGCTGAGGCAGAACAGTGGATCGGAACGCGTGGTGATCGTCCGTTTCTGTTGTATCTGCCATACACGGCTGTGCATCTGCCGCTCAAGGAGCCGCAGGAGTGGCTGCAGCGGGTGTCCTCTGATGTGAACGGCGAGGTGGCACGGCACTATGCTGCCTGCGTGATGCACTTTGACGATGCGGTTGGACGAATTCTGGTGGCACTTGAAAAACACGGTTTGCGTGAAAACACGCTCGTTGTGGTCACGAGTGACAACGGGGGCAGTACTGCCGAAAACAATGATCTGAAGTATCCAGATGATCACTGCCCGAATGGCCGCCTGATCGGCAATAACAAACCGCTGCGCGGCCAGAAGGGAGATGTCTATGAAGGTGGAACACGTGTTCCCACGATTGTGTCGTGGCCTGGCAGAATTGCGGCAGGAAAGGTTGAATCCCCGACGCAGATTATCGACTGGATGCCCACATTCTGCGCGCTCGCAGGCGTAGAACTTTCCAGCGATCCACGCTGGGATGGTACAGACCTCACTGCGCTGCTGCTGCAGCACCAGGCTTTGCCTGAACGCAGCCTCTACACGGCTGGTCCTGGATGGAGGGCTGTTTCACTGCGGCGAGGCGACTGGAAGCTGGTGGTGAATGGTTCCGGAGAAAACCAGCAGACTGCGCTGTATCAGATTGCTGATGATCCTGCTGAACAGCATGATGTTTCCGGACAGAATCCGGAGCAGCTGCAGAAAATGCTGGGCTATCTCGCACAGGCCGCAGCCGCTGATCGCGATGCCGTGGTGCAGCAGTAGTGTCACAGG
>JALRDR010001189.1 GCA_023262145.1 Planctomycetaceae bacterium
AAGAAAAAGCAAGGCGAAGCAGAACCGCCGCACCGATCGCCATTACGGCCATGAATCAAATTCCCCAGTCGGAACCGTGAAATTCCTGCCAACTGGGCAACAGTACGTTGATGTCGATCTCGCGGATGGACACATCACCGGAACAGGCAGCAGGCAAACAGTTAAGCCTGAACAGTGATGCAGTAGACCGAGAAGCCGGCATTCTGACTGCGGAGGACCGTCCGACAGACACCCGCGGAAGAATTCCAGTCGATCAGACCGGGTGGCGGGACGGAGAAACGCATGGAACCTTCGACAGATATCTGTCGCCAGACATTTTGCTGGCTATGTTCCCCGCGCGTGATTTCTGAAAAGCCTTCGTCGCCAGAGAGCAATCTTGAAAACGAAGGAAGCAAGCAACCGGACTTTCACCGGCCAATCAGACCATAATACATTTGAAACGCCGGAGCAAATTACCGGGGATGATTTTGTGGATTTCCGATATTCCCGAGCAGCACTCCATCTGAGAAGTATTAACGGAATCATCAGCTCTGTCAATTCAACTCTTCAGTTACCAGTTCAACATTTTGCCAGTGATTCACAACAACAGAGCAGAACAACTGCAAAGCCTCCCTCAATAACGGAGTGGGTGTGAGTCAATCTGTGCGGATTCCGAAGGCCGTATCAAGTCTGCGTTTGAGGCAACCTGTCCCAGCTCTGAAATCGGCAGACCACCTGAATGAAGGTCAATCGGCAGTTTTTGCCGAAGCGGCGCGGTGACGGCGGTCGAAGGCTGAAGATGAATTCGTTGCTGAGTTTCTGCGCCGGCTTTGCTTGCTCACTGCGGAGCCGTGTTGACCGCCACTGTCGGAACTGCAGAAACAAGCTCCTTTAGATCTCCTGAAAGGCTTTCCCATGTTGTGCAAGAAGATTGCCGCCGTCGCTGTCGCTGCAATTGTATCCGGACCGGTCCTGGCTGCAGACGAAGCGGCCCCCACAGCAACAGTTGAGGCTGCAGTTGTCGTCCACGCTGCGACCCCGGCTGCCAAAGCTCGTACCGAACGTCCTGCTCGTCGAATCTTCGGCCGTCTGATGGAACTGGAGCGTCGCAAGAACGCCTGGCTCCGTCGAACCTTTCTTGACTGAACAGTTCTGACAACCAGCTCGAATTGAAGGGGAATGCTGCCGCATTCCCCTTCTTTTTTACCGTCTCTCGCGAATCAGCCGCGATATCGTCCACCACGCCGTGGTCCGGAACCTCCACCGAATCCACCGCGCCCCGAGCGCTGATCGTGCTGACCACCTGGTCCTCGTCCACCACGAAATTCGCGTCGCTCTCCACGCTGCTCGCCGTCACCAGTCGGCCCCGAAGCATCCGAGCGGTATCCCCCCGGTCTGCCGCCACGTCCGCGATAACCGCCCGATCGGCGATCACCCTCCGGTCGATCACCCTCCGGTCGGCGATCACC
This sequence comes from Planctomycetaceae bacterium, assembly GCA_023262145.1. Taxonomy (GTDB): domain Bacteria; phylum Planctomycetota; class Planctomycetia; order Planctomycetales; family Planctomycetaceae; genus SXXK01. Next base: position 1,449 of record JALRDR010001189.1, read on the forward strand.
CTCCGGCCAATCACCTGCCGGACGACCACCTGCCGGACGACCGCCTGCCGGACGACCGCCTGTCGGACGACCGCCTGTCGGACGACCACCTGCCGGACGACCATTGCCACCACCTGACCAGCGTTCTGACCGCGGTCCCCGACGATC
>JALRDR010000059.1 GCA_023262145.1 Planctomycetaceae bacterium
ACCCGGAATCACTTCGCGAGTTGTCCACGCAGTTTTGTTGGTGCCGATGCGAATCATGAAGACGTTGCGACCCTGCATGGGGCCGCTGTCTGCAACATGCAATCCGATGTTGGGAGTGTTGTTGTTGTGAACGGCGGAATCGCCACCATCTGTTCGATCAAGCCAGAGGACGAAGAATTCCGGGTCGAACTCTTCCGGCGGATTCGGGGGAGGAGCATAGCGCAGCTGAAAGCGGACATAGATCGTTTTGTCCTGGACTGCCGTTGCGAGTTCACGACGAAAGGGGTTGTTTCGTCCAGCGGTGCCGCGGATCAGCAGCGGGCTGCTGTCGGCGTTCAGGTCGTGAGCCAATTCGGCCGCAGGAATCGCTGACAACACTCGGGAATTCTTCCACCCGCCATACTGAATTCCAGGCAGTGCTGGTTCTGGCCGGAACAGATCTTCTGCAATTCGCTGCCCGGCGGGTGTGAGGACTGGCTGCGCCTGCAGGGATGTCTGCAGGCTGAGGAGCAGCAATGGCAGCAGCAGTCTGCAGATCAGATCGGCGGCAGAATTACAGATGGACGACCTGCGCATTTGACGATGATTCACAGCAATGGTGCAGCTGATCGGATATCAGCAGCAAATTGAAATGCAGCCGGGTGACAATCGGTTTCACTCTACCGGGCGACTGCCGCTGACACAACTTCGACCTGACTGAGTACACGTGCCGGTCACCGCTGGTGCGGGTTCTCAAACCAGATGACCTGTTCTCCCCGTTCATCGGTTGTCAGCACATCGGGATCGCCATCTGCATCCAGATCCAGCAATGTCACATCATCCAGTTTTCCACCACTGCCAATGGGATGTCGCGTCCATGCGGTGGAGTGTGGATTGCCGGAGTGGCTGAACCAGGCGGCGCCACCGAGTTCGTGCGCGACAATGAGGTCCACCTGTCCATCAAGATTGATATCTCCAATGGCGATCCCCTTGTTTCGTTCTGTGGGAAGTGACAGGTCCGTTATCTGCCAGCGGTTTCCGTTGCTGTCCAGGCCACGAAAGATCTTCAGTGAGCGTTGTTCCATCATTGGTGCTACAACATCGGTGAGCCCGTCACCGTCCAGATCCGCAACCTCGACAAACCCTGCCGAATCTCCCTGAGGCCCGACATTGAATTCGGGCCATGGCAGATACAGGTCTTTTCCTGGTCCCGGATTGCGAAACCATCTGATGCCTGGATTGGTGCGACGAATTCCGAGCAGCAGGTCAGGAAGATCATCGTCACTCAGTCTGGTGAGCATCATTCCCATGGTCCATCCACCGCGTCTGCTGATCAGGTGTCGTTTCCATGCTGCGAGATTGCGGGCCTCCGCAGGAGCCTCAAACCAGACTACTTCAGGACCTTTTCCGGCTGCAATCAGATCGGGTCCATGTGTTCCGTCAAGTTGCCGGGGAATTGTGAACATCCAGTTCTGCAGTCCGGTGGCAGCCGGAAGAATTTCCGTGGTCCATGCGGTGTCGTCGAGCCAGCTTGCGGAGTCTGCAGGTGCCCAGTGAATACGGATTCGGCGGTCTTCAGAGGCACTGATGACATCAAATGCACCGTCACCGTCGAGGTCACAGAATACGGCGTCTTCAACGGGGCCGGATTTGCCGACGGTCACGGAGGGCCATCGGTCGCGGGCCCCGGCAGGGCCCGGGTTCAGGTAGGCGCGCGTTTCTCCGGCTTCTTCCCAGCCACAGGCGATATCGAGCAGGCCGTCTGCATTCACATCCAGAAGTCGGACACCATCAGCGCCACGGCCGCGGTTGTCGATGGTGTGTTTCTGCCAGTCTTTCGCAAACGCCGTGTTGAACAACAGGCACAGGGTGAGCGTCAGCGAATGCAGCTGCGGTCGAAAGGCGGATAAAACAGCTTCCATTCCCTGGCTGCAATGGTTTACGAACTGCCGATGCTGCGGGAAAGAGCAGGGGGTTGAACGTATCAATTTCGGGGCCTCCAAATTCTGTGCTAATCCGTGACGGGATTTGCGCCCCGTCTGCCCTTTGTGCAGCAGCGAACACTGGTGCTGTCGATTATTCAACATCGGTGTCCATCGGAATCTTCTGAAAAAGCGTAGTTGACGCTGAATTCAACACCAAGGAATCGATCAATGAAAAAGTTGCGACTGATGCTGGCGATGCTGAGCTTTGCAGTTCTTGCGGGATCGGTGTCTGCTGCGAAACCGGGGGAGAAGAACTATCTGGTGCGATTCAACCGTGTTCCGGG
>JALRDR010000108.1 GCA_023262145.1 Planctomycetaceae bacterium
AGTGAACAGGGGATGGCGTTTGCCACGGCACTGACGGACAAGGCGTTCGACGACATCGTCCGCGGCACTCGGGAATACGGCGGCAACGTGGACGATATTCTGGGCAGCATTCTGCCGCAGAACGCTCGGATGGCCGTGACGGACGCGATGAAGGAGAAGATCGCGAAACACGCCAGCAACATGCAGGAAGCTCAGCGGGCGGCGTATCAGGCTCTGGAAGATGCCGGGTTGCCCGTGACGTGGCTGCGGCGTGAGGGTGATGATTTCGGCGTCGAGCACGCAGAACGATACGTTGACGCCGGCGTGATGGAGCGAGTCGCTGGCGAGGGCCAGCCGCTGCAGACGGGCTTCGGTTCGATGCTGTCACGAAATCAGGCGACACGCGACCTGCCGACGCACGTCGTCAACGAACTGCACCGGTCTGTGGATGGCCCCACATTGCTTGCGTTTCGCTCCCCACCTTTCAGCTGCGGTGCCACCCACCTTTCAGTAACGCACCTTTCAGTGACGGTGCCACCCACCGGCTCGGACTGTTTCGTTTTGGCAACGAGGTTCCGGCGGCGGTGCCAGCCATTGAGGGTTTCGCTGGAACCGGTCATTTCCGCGGAGACAGGGATCCAGGGAGCGTGCAATGCCTGTCCTCGTTGCGTGCTCGTTGCGTGGGATAGCAGGGCCATCCACCGGCCCGCGTTTATTTTGCCTCCTGGGTGAATTGACGGGGGATGACGAAGGATGTGCGGCAAATCAGTCAGGGGACGCAATTCCTCGGTTCTGGGGTACCTGACACCTGACACCTGACACTTGACACCGCGGGACGGCCGAGAATGCCAGTATGCGAGGATGCTGAAGCGGGTGCTCGCGCACCACGATTGATGGATGTTGATACAGAAACATGCTCAATCGCGTTGCAGCACGGCAGCCTTGAGGAGACTGCGTGGAGTCCCACCTGCGCGGGAATGACCGTGGGCGTGGCGGTGCGTCTGCTGTTGCAAATTGTGCCCTCGTCGGCGACGATAGATTGCTCGAATTTGTGTGAGGAATTGCGGCGCGTCCGGACTCCTGATGCTCGTAGCAGGATTTCTTTAGTATGTTGAGTCAATCTCCGAGCAGCTTCACGGTCCGATTGCTGGCCACTCTCCTGGCGATGTGTGTGGTGACGACCGCATTCGCTGATGAACGGGAAGATTTCTTTGAGAAGCACGTGCGGCCACTCCTGAACGCAAAATGTCTGAAGTGCCATTCGAAGGATTCGGCAAAGGCCGGTGGCGGGTTGCTCCTGGACAGTCGTGAAGGCTGGCAGACGGGTGGTGACAGCGGCACTGCAATCATTCCGGGCGATCTGCAGAGCAGTCTGCTCCTGCAGGCCGTGCGTTATGCCGACGATGTTTCCGGGATGCCTCCGGAAGAGGCTGGCGGAAAACTGACTGCAGCGGAAATCGATGTGCTGGAACAGTGGGTGCAGACGGGCGCCAGTGATCCACGCAGCAATGCCACTCAGCTTGGTGGCATGCAGCTTGCGGAAGCAAAGGACTGGTGGTCATTCCAGCCGCTGGCAATGCCCGGGGATCGACTGTCTGCGGCACGGATTGATGAGCTCCTGCAGCAGCGACGCCAGCAACACGGGCTGAACAGCTCAGCGGTCGCTGATCGTGCCACGCTGATTCGCCGCGCCTGTTTTGATCTGACCGGATTGCCTCCGCAGCCCGAATTGATGCAACGCTATCTTGCCGCGGCGGATGGCACGTGGCTGAGTGAGCTGACGGAAGAATTACTCAAGTCGCATAATTATGGTGTGCACTGGGGGCGGCACTGGCTGGATGTTGTGCGTTATGCGGATACGGCCGGAGAGAATACAGATCGTCCCCTCCCGCACGCCTGGCGTTATCGCAACTGGGTGATGCAGTCGCTGCAGGATGATCTGCCGTTCGATCAGTTCGTCCGGATGCAGCTGGCCGGCGATCTGCTGCACGCAGAAGACAGCGAACAGCAGCGGCGCGATGGAATTATTGCCACCGGCTATCTGGCCGTGGCGCGGCGGTTCGGTCACGACATCGACAAGGACATTCATCTGACCTTCGAAGATGTGATCGACAACATGGGGCGAAGTTTCCTCGGCCTGTCGCTGGGGTGTGCCCGCTGCCACGATCACAAGTACGACCCGGTCAGCAGTGACGACTACTACGCTCTGTATGGAGTGTTTCAGAGTACGCGTTTTTCCTTTCCCGGTTGTGAACCGCAGGGGCAGCCGCGAGATCTGGTTCCGCTTCCCGCTGACGAGGTGGTCAGTAAACTCACTGCCGAATACGAACGGCTCAAAGCGAGTTTTGACGCAGCCGAAGCGGTGCTTCAGAAAGACCGCAGTCAGCTGCAGCAATTTGTGGACTCACAGGCGCAGCTGCTG
>JALRDR010000131.1 GCA_023262145.1 Planctomycetaceae bacterium
TCCATCAATATGGATCTTGTGGTTCGCTGCGCCCACATTGCTCGCCCAGGCGAAACGCTCGCCGGCAACAGCCTGCAGGAAATCCCCGGTGGCAAAGGCGCCAACCAGGCGGTGGCCGCCGCTCGTCTGGGTGCAGACGTCATGATGGTGGGCAAGGTCGGGAATGATGCCTTCGCAGAAACTCTGCTGCAGTCATTGCGGCAGGAAGGCATCAACACTGATCACGTTGGTCGCACCGACGACTGCGGAAGCGGTACTGCGGTGATTCAGGTGGAAGACTCCGGACAGAATTCCATCGTCGTGATTCCCGGGGCCAACGCACTCGTCACGGTCGACGATGTTCACGCTGCTGAAGCCGCTGTCGCATCCGCCAGCGTGGTTCTGCTGCAGCTGGAGATTCCCGTCGAAACAGTGGCCGCGGCAGTACAACTTGCTCGCCGATACCACGTGCCGGTTGTCGTTGATCCAGCTCCGGCACAGAAGAATCTGCCCGCAGAAATTCTCTCCGCTGACTGGCTCTGCCCCAACGAAACCGAAGCGGAAATCCTCACCGGACAACCCGTCACCGATCCTGCCTCCGCAGCAAAGGCTGCTGCCAGCCTGAACACCGGTCCGCACATGTCAGCCATTGTGACGCTCGGTGATCAGGGCGTCGTTTGCTCCGATCGTGACGGCACAGTGCATCTGTCTGCCTTCTCGGTAACTCCGGTCGATACCACGGCCGCTGGCGACGCCTTCGCAGCAGCCCTCGGAATCGCAGTCGCTCGTGGCTTCATCCGCGATCAGGCCCTGCGCTATGCTGCGGCTGCCGGAGCTCTTGCGGCAACACGCCCCGGGGCCCAGCCCGGAATGCCCACAACGCAGGACGTAGACCAGTTACTGGCCGGCAATCTTCCCGACTTGAAACCCTGCTGACGACAGGCACTGACTGCCAACCCGAACACACTGAATGATAACCCCGAAATACAGCATCAACTGATCAGAGAACACGATCGGATTCACAATGAAGATCACATATCTCCTGTTGTGCGTGACGCTGAGTGCTGCCTGCCTGCCCGCGACATGCCCTGCTGCCGACCGTCCCAATGTCCTGCTGCTGCTGGTGGATGATCTGAAACCGGCACTCGGCTGTTACGGTGACACTCACGCGCGAACACCCAATCTGGATCGCCTCGCTTCCCGGTCCATGCGTTTCGACCGCGCTTACTGCAATCAGGCCGTTTGTGCACCGTCGCGATTTACGCTCATGCTGGGCACTCACTCCAGCGCCACCGGCCTGTACCATCTGGGCAGCAGACTGCGTGAAAAAATTCCTGATGCCGTCACCATGCCGCAGTACTTCGCGGCCCATGGTTACCGCACGGAATCCATGGGCAAGATCTTCCATGTCGGACACGGGAACGAGGGTGACCCACAGTCCTTCTCTGTTCCTCACTTCCACGATAAGGTGATCGAATACCTCGACGAAGCCAGCACCGGCGGCATGCTCACTCGGGAAGAAGCCTGGTTTACCAACCAGCGACTGGGTGAAATTCGTTCCCTGCCCCGCGGCGCTGCCTTTGAATCACCTGATGTGGCTGACGACGACTACGCCGATGGTCGTGTGGCCGCAGAAGCGATTCGCCGCCTGCAGGCCGCTCAGGAACGTCGACAGCAGGACGGTACACCCTTCTTTATGGCCGTAGGATTCGTGCGTCCGCACCTGCCCTTCAGTGCCCCGAAGAAATACTGGGACATGTTCGACCCACAAAAGCTGCCGCAGCCGGAATACACCGACGCCCCCGACGGAGCTCCTCGCGTCGCCGTGAAACGTGGTGGAGAAATCAACAACTATGCTCCGGTCCCCGAACAGGGCGGCATCAACGAAAAGCTCCAGCGCAAGCTGATCCACGGCTATTACGCCAGCTCCGCCTTCGTGGATGCTCAGCTGGGAAAAGTTCTGCAGGAACTCGATCGGCTGCAGCTGGCTGACAACACCATCGTCGTCGTCTGGGGCGATCACGGCTTCCACCTCGGTGATCTGGGTATCTGGACCAAGCACACCAACTACGAACAGGCCAACCGTATTCCGCTGCTGATCCGCGCCCCCGGCGTTGCGACGCCCGGCTCATCCACACTGCAGCCTGCCGAAAGCGTGGACGTCTACCCCACGCTCGCCGAACTGGCCGGGTTGCCCATCCCCGATCCGCCGCAGTCGCTGAGCGGTACCAGTCTGGTTCCCGTGCTGCAGGATCCAGCGGCTCGAGTTCGCAGCCATGCCTACCACGTGTTCCCCCGCGCAAAACTGGGCCAGGCCATTCGCACCGAACGTTACCGACTGGTCGAATGGAAGGCCGTCGACGAACCTCCTGCCAATGCCGAATACGAACTGTACGATTACGAAACAGACCCGCTCGAACGCCGTAACCTGATCGACGAACTTCCCGAAGTGGCCGCAGAACTCAGGGCCATCCTTGCCACCTATCCTCAGCCACAACGACCCTGACGGAAAGCACTCTTCATGCAGCCGATTCGGTCCGTCTCAGAACTGGATGATGTGCTCAGCCGCCCCGACGAACAGGTGCTGGCGTCCCTGCAGAACAGCAGCGGCGATTATCTGTTGCTGGGTGCTGGCGGCAAGATGGGGCACACCCTCGGTCGCATGCTGCGTCGCGGACTGGATCAGCTGGGCCAGTCGCACCGCCGCGTCATTGCAGTCTCACGCTTTGGCTCCACAGAGCGGGAACAGGAACTGCAGCAGGCCGGCCTGGAAACACTCCGCTGTGATCTGCTGGATCGCGCGGCTGTGGCTGCCTT
>JALRDR010000147.1 GCA_023262145.1 Planctomycetaceae bacterium
TGTACACCATCCGGCATTACAAGAAGGATTTTTCCAACCTGACCGTGGCCATCGTGGGCGACGTGCTGCATTCGCGCGTGGCGCGCTCCGACATCCACGCGCTCACCACCTTGGGCTGCGCCGAAGTGCGTGTGGTGGGCCCTAAAACCCTGGTGCCCGCCGACATGGCCACATCGCTGCTTACGGTACTGCCGATGTCGGGTGCATTTGTGGTGATGCGAATGGTGCTGCCGATTGCCCCTTCGTGGGCACTGCAGAGTATTGCGCTGCTGTCGCTGATCACGGCCGTCTATGCAGCGGGCATGTCATTGATTCAGACAGATCCGCGACGATTCTTCTGCTATCTGTTTCTGAGTCATGCGGCGCTGGTCCCAGCAGGTCTGGAACTGCTGAACCCCCTCGGCCTGACGGGAGCTCTCTGTGTCTGGATTTCCACAAGCCTGGCCATGACCGGGCTGGGAATCACTCTTCGCGCTGTAGAGGCTCGCTTCGGGCGTCTGTCGTTGCAGCAGTACCACGGTCTGGCAGCACGAGCACCGTTTCTGGCGGTGATATTTCTGGTCACCGGACTGGCGGCCGTGGGGTTCCCCGGAACCATCGGCTTCATCGGATCTGAACTGCTGATTGAAGGAGCAGTCTCGGTCTACCCGCTGATGGGCACTGCGGTGGTTGTGGCTGCGGCCCTGAACGGCATCGCCATCATGTCGGCATTCTTCCGAATCTTTACAGGCCTGCGTCCTCAGGCGGGAATCGCCATGCCTGTGCGTCGTCGCGAACGTATTGCATTGCTGTTGCTGCTGGTCGCAATTCTGGCAGGCGGGCTGTATCCGCAGCCCGGAGTCGTCTCTCGCTACCACGCAGCCATCGAACTGATTCGCCATCGAGATACGGACGCTGCGGCGGGGCAGGATTCCCTGTCAGTTGCCAGCACCGTTCCCACCCCCATTTCGCAAGTAAACTCCCCGTGAAAGCAGATCAAAATCTATGAACCATAGATCCAAACCGGCAGGCGCTGCCGGACCGGGCACGTATGCAGAATGCTTCCGCAATGACCTGATTTCAGGATTTCTGGTCTTTCTTGTGGCCTTGCCGCTCTGTCTGGCAATTTCCATCAGTAGCGGCTTTCCGCCGATCGCGGGGATCTTCACAGCGATCATCGGCGCCATCGTGACCACCTTCATCAGTAACAGTGAACTGACCATCAAGGGGCCGGCGGCCGGGCTGATTGTGATTGTTGCAGCATGCGTCAAGGATTTTGGCGGGCCGGGAAACGAAAACGCATATCGAGCCGCACTGGCGGTGGGTGCCGTAGCAGCAGTCCTGCAGATCATTTTTGGTCTGTTTCGTGCGGGGATTCTGGGGGAATTCTTTCCCACCTCCGCAGTGCACGGGATGCTGGCAGCGATCGGAGTCATCATTCTGGTCAAGCAGATCCCGTTTGCCCTTGGTGTGATTGATCCTGTAACCGGAGCAGTCCCCAGTGCACCGCCACTCAAAATGATCACTCAGATTCCTCATTACCTGCATGAGGCGAATCCGGCGATTGCGTCCATCGGGATCGTGAGTCTGCTCATCATGTTTCTGTGGCCTGCTGTCAAGAACCGGCTGGGAGTACTGCGACTGATTCCGGCACCGATGATCGTGCTGCTGGTTGCCGTCCCCATGGGGATGGGCTTTGATCTGCTGCATGCGCATACGTATGAGCTGGCCGATGGCAGTTACCCCCTCGGTGAACAGTATCTTGTCAGAATGCCGGACCGCATGTTTGGTATGTTTGACGAGATTACAACTCCGGACTTCAGCGTGCTCACGCAGATGCTGGCGTGGAAGTCGATTCTGATGTTCTTCCTGATCGGCAGCCTCGAATCGATGCTCAGTGCCAGGGCTGTGGATCTGATTGACCCGTGGAAACGCAAGACGAGTATGGATCGCGATGTGATCGCCATCGGTGTTGCCAACCTGCTGGCAGCACTGGTTGGCGGACTGCCGATGATCTCTGAAATCGTCCGCTCCAGAGCGAATATCGACAATGGTGCTCGCACACGCTTTGCAGACTTCTGGCATGGGATCTTTTTGCTTCTATGCGTGGCACTTATCCCGACAATTCTGCACCGCATTCCGCTGGCAGCGCTGGCAGCGATGCTGGTCTACACCGGATCCCGACTTGCTCATCCCAGCGAGTTCATGCACGTTTATCGAATTGGTAAGGAACAGCTGGCGATCTTTCTGACCACACTGGTGGTGGTACTGCTGACCGACCTGCTCGTCGGAGTCGCGGCCGGGATCGCCCTGAAAATGGTGATCCATGTTTCCAATGGTGTTCCGCTGCGTTCCTTGTTCAAACCGTTCCTGGAAGTTCAGGACGTCAATGCAGACACCAGTCTGATCATTGCTCGCGAATCAGCCGTGTTCAGCAACTGGATCCCGTTTCGTCGCCAGATTGAACAACTGGGACTGGTACAGCGACGAAATCTTGTCATCGATGTCTCTGACACCCACCTGGTTGATCACAGCGTGATGGAGAAACTACAGGAGATGGAGCAACAGTTTGAACAGGAGGGCCTGCGATTTGAAGTGCTCGGGCTGGACACGCTTCGTCCGTTGTCCACGGATGCGCACGCAGCTCGAAAACGCGGATTGACCCGGGTCAGGCGAATCACAGTCGTTGCCGGCGAATCACTGCAGGAGTGGCTGCTCGAAGGCTTCTGTCGCTGCGGAATTTCCGGCTACACAATTGTCCCGTGCTTCGGGGCCGGACGGAAGGATCTGGCCAATGGGCAGTACCACCCCGGCGACAACATTCGCATTGAGATCATTGCTGACACGACAGTCTCGAATGCGATCATGGAGTTTCTGCGACAGGAAGTCCACGCGGAACATCACGTCACCTGCTGTGTTGAGAACGTTGATGTCGTTCGCGTGGGAGATTTTGCACCGCTTGAGTCTGCACATCTGCAGCCTTTGCATAACTAAGCGGTGGATACCCCTGCAGCAGCCAGGCGATGCAGACCTTCACAAAGGCTGCAGAGCCTGCGCTGCTGCGCAGGGAATTCCGGGCATCATGTTTCCGCTCCGTCCCTGATCCGTTACATTCCGAGCGTCATCCCGCAGGCAGCGGGAGTATCGGGTGATTGCAGGCACCAGCCTGTACAGCGAAGGACGGACGGCAATGACGGCGGCAATTTCACTACGGGACGGTGGTTCTCTTCCCGCAACCGGCTTCGGTTTCTGGAAAGTGGATCCGGGTGCGGCAGCGGACGTCTGCCAGACCGCGATTCGCGCGGGTTATCGACATCTGGACTGCGCCTGCGACTATGGCAATGAAGCTGAGACAGGAGCCGGAATCAGCGCCGCAATCTCCTCTGGAGCCGTAACTCGCGAGGATCTCTGGGTTACTTCCAAGCTGTGGAATACCTATCACGCTCCGGAGCATGTGGGGCAGGCCTGCCGCAGATCACTGCAGGATCTGCAGCTGGACTATCTGGATCTGTACCTGATTCACTTTCCCATCGCACAGGAGTTCGTGCCCTTTGAAACAAGATATCCTCCGGGCTGGTTCCACGACCCGGACGCTGCCCAGCCTCAGATGAAGGAAGTACGAATTCCGATTCGCGACACATGGCAGGCGATGGAGGAACTGGTTGAGTCGGGACTTGTTCGCAGAATCGGAATCTGTAATTTCGGCACAAGTCTGCTGCGGGATCTGCTGGCAACAGCTCGAATTGCACCTGCGGTTCTGCAGGTGGAGTCTCATCCACTGCTGGTCCAGGAAAAGCTGCTGCGGTACTGTCAGCAGGAGCAGATTGCGTTTACGGCGTTCTCACCGCTTGGTCCTGCCAGTTATTACAGTCTGGGAATGGCTTCTGAGTCCGACTCGCTGCTGCATCACCCGGTCATTCTTGCTGCTGCAGAGCAGCATCAGAAAACCGCCGCTCAGGTACTGCTCCGCTGGGGCATTCAGCGAGGTACTTCGGTAATCCCCAAGACGTCATCGGAGGAGCGCATGCAGGAAAACCTTGCCACTGCTGACTTCGAACTGACGGAAGCAGAAATGTCAGCAATCAGCGGACTGGACCGAGGTCAGCGATTCAATGACCCGGGAGTCTTCTGTGAATCGGCATTCAATACATTCTGTCCGATTTATGAATAAATGCTGCGGCATAAGTGAAATAATGAACGCTCTCAGGCTCGGGAGAATTCCACAGTGTGCGGGATAGCAGGTGGAGTCTGGTGGAGTCCCCAATTGCGGATTTCACCGGAAACCCAGCGAACCATGACCGACAGCATTCGCCATCGCGGCCCGGACGCTGATGGTCACTGGCGTGCCGATCCCAGATCCGCAGCCGCCCCCGAGTCGCCGGGAGTCACATTGGGGCACCGTCGTCTGAGCATCATTGATGTCTCCGGAAGTGCTCAGCCACTGGCCAACGAAGACAACACTGTCTGGATTACATTCAACGGGGAAATCTACAACTACAGGGAACTGCGAACCGAGTTGCTGGCCCGCGGGCATCGCTTTCGCACTGACGGTGACACCGAAGTCATCGTCCACCTGTATGAAGAATATGGAACGGACTTCGTAAATCACCTCCGCGGAATGTTCGCGCTTGCCATCTGGGACACCAGTCAGCAGTGCCTGCTGCTGGCGCGTGATCGGATGGGAAAGAAGCCACTGTACTACCGCATGGAGGAGGGCCGGCTGTGTTTTGGCAGTGAACTGAAGGCATTGCTGCAGATCCCGGGGATCTCCCGTGAACTCGACCCGCAGGCTGTGCTCAGCTTTTTGACTCTGCAGTACGTGCCTCACCCGCACTGTATCCTGCAGGGATACAGTAAACTTCCGCCGGCGTCCGTGGCTGTCCTGCAGCGTGGTGAGCTCACAGTCTCCACGTACTGGAGCCCCCCTTACGCTGAACCGGAACTCGGTCGAAGTGCTGTGGCAGACTGGCAGGAAGAACTTGCAGCGACACTTCAGGAAGCGGTCCGCCTGCGACTGCGAAGTGATGTTCCGCTGGGAGCGTTTCTGTCCGGTGGTATCGACAGCACAATCATCTGCGGACTGATGCAGGAACAGCTCAGCGATCCTGTGCACACTTTTTCGATGGGTTTCCCAGTCGCGGCGTTTGACGAGCGGGGATACGCGAGGGATGCAGCAACGCATCTGGGCACCAGGCATCGCGACGCTGAAGTTACGCCCGACGCGCTGCAGATTCTGCCGGCGCTGATCTGGCACTACGATGAACCATTCGGAGACAGTTCTGCAATCCCCACGATGCATCTGTCCCGCATGGTCCGGGAGCATGTCACAGTTGCGCTCACCGGTGATGGCGGTGATGAGCTGTTCTGTGGCTATGATCGTTATCGGGCTGCGCGGGCAACCGCCGCGATGGACTGGATCCCCGCCTTCATCCGACGTCAGATCTCCAGCGCCGTTTCACTGATCCCTGCTGCGGTTGAGCAACGTTCGTTTCGCAGACGACTGCAGCGTCTGTGTGAAGCTCTGGCGCAGGATCCCGAGCGTCGTTATCTGAACTGGATCACCATCTTCAATTCCGCGAAGCTGGAATGGCTGATCAGTCCTGCGCTGCGGGACAGGCTGCGGCTGCAGGACCCGGCCGCTGCGATTGTGGAAAGTTACCAGCGGTATCCACAACGGGATTTTCTCACACGAACCACGGCTGTTGATGTCCACACATATCTTCCCTGCGACATTCTGACGAAGGTGGATATCGCCAGTATGGCGGCTTCTCTTGAATGTCGTTGCCCGCTGCTGGATCAGAAAGTGGTCGAGCTGGCGGCGCGGATGCCACTGGAAGTCAAGCAGACAGCGACGCAAAGCAAGAAGGTGCTGACAGAGACGTTCGGCAGGTTTCTTCCGCCATCGTTGCGGAATCGCCGCAAGATGGGATTTGGCGTGCCGATCGACCACTGGTTCCGCGGCGAGCTGCAGCCACTGCTGCGGGACGTGCTGTTGTCCGAACGCACCCTCTCCCGCGGTCTGCTCAGACCAGATGCTGTGCGTGCTCTTGTCGACGAACATACCAGCGGCGCGGTGAATCACGCCTATCGGCTCTGGTCACTGCTGTGTCTGGAATTGTGGCAGCGCATGTATCTGGACCAGCCAGCACCTTCATCCGAGCCAACAGTGCTTCCTGACTGACAGTTTTGAGGTACGTCGGCAGATGCTGCAGTTCTGTGAGGGCCGGAACAGCGTACCGGCCAATTCAGTCGCGATTACCGGAATCGCCCTTTCCGGAAACGCGAATTCGCAGCGACTTCTGCTGGAATCCCGTCGGATCTGTTCTGACAGCGCCGATCTCTTTAGAATCCCGCATTCGGTCAATTCCCTGTCCTGTTCCGCAACTGCAGACCCAAGTCTTATGTTTCAGCCAGTTACCGACAGTAATTTTGTCTCCGGTGAGCATTCCGTGCTGAGATTCTGGGAATCGCAGCGAATCTTCGATCAGCTGCGTCAGCAGAACGAAGGCAAACCTCGTTGGAGCTTCCTGGACGGACCGATCACGGCGAATAACCCGATGGGGGTGCACCACGCCTGGGGACGCACGTACAAGGATACTTATCAGCGGTTCTTCGCCATGCGAGGGCATCAGCTGCGGTACCAGAACGGATTTGACTGCCAGGGCTTGTGGGTCGAAGTGGAAGTTGAGAAACAGCTTGGCCTGGGAACCCGTAATGCCATCGCAGAGTTCGGCCTGGATCGTTTTGTGAACGAATGTAAGCGACGTGTGCTGAAGTTTGCCGCTCGACAGACTGAGCAGTCAGTGCGTCTGGGCTACTGGATGGACTGGGACCTGCCGGATCAGCTGCGTACCCTGGCAGAGAATATCGGCAGCGAGAATGAGGTCTCGGTCACAACGCCCACCGGTCTGCAGGTTTCTGACAGTGCCGACCGCATTGTTGAACGGCTTGGAAATCCCGCATGGGGCGGCAGCTACTTCACATTCAGCACCGAAAACAATGAAACCATCTGGACGTTTCTGAAGAAGTGCTGCAGCCGGGGCAAGATCTACCAGGGGCACGACGTCATGCCCTGGTCGGGCCGTGGGGGCAGTGCCTATTCCCAGATGGAGATTGCTGAAGGTCGCAAACTGACGACTCACAAGAGCGTGTTTGTCAGATTTCCGCTGCGCGACCGCGGCACGACTGATTCGCGTGAGTATCTGCTGGTCTGGACAACCACCCCATGGACGCTGACCAGCAATATCGCCTGTGCCGTAAATCCGGATCTCGAGTACGTTCAGATTCGGGCCGCTCGAGACGGTGCAGTGTATTACTTCGCGAAGGAGAATCTTGAGTTTCAGCGACTGGCAACGGAGTTTCGTGAGGGCTTTGGCCGACCGGAATGGAAATGGCCGGAGGCGGTTCCGAAGCTCAGGACACTGGCACAAATCTTCCGGGAGCAGGGCGGTTTTGAGGAGCTCGGGGTCATCCGTGGGGCGGATATGGTCGGCTGGGAGTACGACGGCCCCTTCGACGACCTGCCGGCGCAGCAACAGGCGGGCGGAGTACCGATTGACGAAAGCAATCCGGACCGCAGCGGGGTCAGCAGTCACCGGGTGATTGACGGTGGTCGTGACTCCCGGGGAAATGCCAACGTGGTCGCAGGCGAGGGAACCGGGATTGTCCACATCGCTCCGGGCTGCGGAGATATTGACCATCGGATGGGCATTTCACTCGGACTTCCTGTGATTGCTCCGCTGAAAGAAGACGGCACTTACCGCGAGGAGTTTGCAGATTTTGCGGGGCTGGAGGCAATCGCGCCGGAGACTGCAGAAAAGGTGTTTGCACGTCTGCGGGAAAAGGAACTGCTGGTTTCAGTGGAAGTCTATCCGCACATCTATCCGCACTGCTGGCGAACGGGTGACGAGCTGGTCTTCAGACTGGTCGACGAGTGGTTCATTCGCATGGACTGGCGAGAAGAAATCAAGGATGTAACCCGCTGCATTCAATGGTTGCCGGACACCATTGACGGACAAACACGCGAGCTGGAGTGGTTGTCCAACATGGGCGACTGGATGATCAGCAAGAAGCGGTTCTGGGGACTGGCTCTGCCAATCTGGGTGGATCAGGAGACCGGCGACTTTGAAGTCATGGGATCGCTGCAGGAATTGCAGGAGCGTGCGGTCGAGGGCTGGGATGAATTCGCCGGCCACAGCCCGCATCGACCCTGGATCGACAAAGTTCAGATCCGCAATCCGAAGACAGGTAATCTGATGCAACGGATCCCGGACGTCGGTAATCCGTGGCTGGACGCCGGGATCGTTCCTTTCAGTACCATGGGTTACAACCATGATCGTGAAGAATGGCAGAAGTGGTACCCGGCTGACCTTGTAACGGAATGTTTTCCCGGGCAGTTCCGCAACTGGTTCTACTCCATGCTGTCTCTGTCCACGATGATGCGTTACGACGAGGCTGAGACGGCAGAAGACAAGAAGCCCTTCCACACGCTGCTTGGACACAGGCTGGTGCAGAACGAGCAGGGGCAGCCGATGCACAAATCAGACGGCACAGCCATCTGGTTTGAGGAGGCAGCCGAACAGCTGGGTGTGGATACCATGCGCTGGATGTACCTCGCACAGAATCCCGCAGTCGATCTGCGATTTGGCACACGCCACCCGGACCAGGTAGTCACCCTGGAAACGCCGCAGGGGCCGGTGCGAGAAACTGCGGAAGGTATACCGACCTGCCTTGTCACCAGCAGCCCCGCAGACGAAACGCGGCGACGAATTCTGATTCCGCTCTGGAACTGTTACAAGTTTCTGGTGGATTACGCTGTCGCTGACGGTTTTGTTCCGACACAGGAACTGCGGGCACGTGCTGCCGGACAGTCGAATCTTCCTGCCGATGTCAGCTCACGCCCGGAGATCGATCGCTGGATTCTGTCCAACCTGCAGTCTCTTACTGAGACCGCCGTGCAGCAGATGCAGAATTTCAACGCACCCGGATTCTGCCAGGCAGCAGCGGAGTTCATCGACGATCTGAGCAACTGGTATATTCGCCTGAATCGCCGTCGGTTCTGGCGTTCGAAGGATGCCAGCGACACCGATAAGCTGGCAGCTTATGAAACTCTGTATGAAGTTCTGGTGACCCTCTGCCGTCTGCTGGCACCCTGCATGCCGTTTCTGACCGAACGCATGTACCAGAATCTGGTGCTGGGACGGCAGCCGGACACCGCCGATGCCAATGGAACAGATGTGCCTGTCTCCGTTCATCTCTGTCAGTTTCCAGACGCTGACCAGCTGCTTCTTGACCAGGCGCTGAACACGCGGATGGCGGCTGCTCAGCGGATCGTCCGTCTGGGACACAAGCTGCGTGAAGACTGCAACCTGCGCGTGCGGCAGCCACTCTCCGAACTGCAGTATTCCTGCAGCACTGCCGAAACCGCAGCGGCTCTGGAAACACTCACCGATGTGATCTCGGAAGAGCTGAATATTCGCAGTGTTGTGCGTCGAGAAAACCTGGATGAGCTTGTCAGTTACACCTACAAGCCAAATCTGCGTACGCTCGGGCCACGCTACGGAAAACTGCTCAAGGACCTGCGGGCTGAAATTCCGGAAATGAGCGACGATGTGCTCGGTCCCCTTCGCCGTGGCGAATCCGTGACTGTCAGCATTGCCGGGCAGGACGTCCGGCTGGAATCCGATGATGTGCTCATCAGCACTCGTCAGGCGGCTGACTGGGCCAGTGCTGACGATGCCGACATCCAGGTTGCCATCAGTACGCAGCTGAATCCCGAGTTGCTGCGTGAGGGAATGTCGCGTGACTTCGTTCGTCAGGTTCAGAAGTTGCGCAAAGATGCTGATCTGAACATCCAGGATCGCATCTCCATCAGCTATTCGGCCGCGGACCCTGAAGTGGTCGTGATGGTGCAGGAGTGGTCCGATTACATCTGTTCAGAAACACTGGCCGATCAGCTCAGCTCGGATCAGGCTACGGAAGGCCACTCCGGGATGGTCGGCGACTGTAAGGTCTCGATCGCCATCCGGCGCGCAATGGGCTGATCGGTATCATTCTGCCGGCCCGACTGTTCCGGCAGGGGACCTGACTGGCAGTTTCAGGGCAGGAAGCGTTCTGCCCCACAGCCGTCGCAGGTTCACGCTGCGAGCGGGTTCATTCCGTGCGCGGCAGCGTGCACTGCGCGGCAGCGTGCACATCGCGACGAGTGGCTGCGGCGGTCAGAGTGATTCCAGATATGCTTTCAGCAGACCGATCTCTTCGACGGGCAGTGGTGCAGACTGATCATGATGAGATGATCGCAGCACATCTTCCAGTGTGTCGGCTCGACCATCATGAAACCATGGTCTACGCTGGCTGACACCTCGCAGGGATGGCGGGTTAAAGTGAGTCACTCCCAGTTCATCGTGCAGTCCGGTATCCCACGAATCAGTTGAAGTCAGGTGCACGCCGGCATGACAGTCAATGCACCCGCGCTGCTGAAACAGTTTTCGCCCGGCCTCCAGCAGCTGCTGATTCACCTGATCGCGACGGGCAGCCTGCACAGAAGGAGGCGGAACAAGGGTCCTGAGGTAGGAGCTCAGTTCCACCACCGGCAGTTCCTCAGTCTCAAGCTGGCACTGCATGGAAATGATCAGTGACGTCGTCACCTGCTCCTCCAGTTGCCCGCGGCCACCGGTCCATGCCCATGGCCCGGTATCACCGGTTCCCAGTAACGACAGTACCTTCTTGGGAGCCCCGAGATCTTCATCACCAAAGGTATCGGAGAGCAGACCGTTGGTGTGTCCGTCAGTGTGGCAGGAATGACAGCTGTACCAGCCATCAAGAGACAGCGATGCGTCATAGAAGGCACGTTCGCCCTGTTCCACAGGAGTCAGTTCTCGTTGCGTGCCGAGCGAGATGATCTGACGCAGAGCAGGGGACTTGCCTTCAAGATCAATTACGGAAACTGAATCATCAAACCGGCCGGCAACAAAAACCAGCCTGCGATCAGCATCAACACAGAGTGATTCCGGGCGACGCCCAACTCGCATTCGTTCGAACGGCAGATGCCCGGCGACCCGATAGGCCACCTGGTTTGTTCCGGAGACCACCAGCATTGTGATGTCATCTGCAGTGACGATCAGCTGCCCGGGATCTCCCGAACCGATCGACGGTGTTCCCAGCGGATAGAGCCCGAATGCTGCAGCATCCGCAGTGACATCGGCGGTATCTGAACGATCTGAAATGCCGGAGTAGGATCCGCCTGCGTAGGTTTCATTGATCCGGGTCGGGCTGGAAACTGCAGCGGACTGGAATGCTGCCAGCGGGACCGTATGCAGGCTGTTTCGCATCAGCACACCCCAGAAGACGCGTTCGTAAGTCGTGAACGTGTCTGAATTGAGCGTCTGCGCTGTGACCAGAACTGAACGGCCATCGGGTCCGTGGGCCAGCCCACGGATATTGTGGCCGTTGATCTGCAGAACTGCACCTGCCTTTCCGCTGACCGTATCCACAAGACACAGGCTGCCGCCAAAACTATCCGCGACCAGCAGCTGCTGATCCTGCGTAAAGAGCAGCCGACGTGGAGCAAAATCGAGTGGGACAGCGTTGCGGATCTGTGGCAGCCCGGCGCTATTCGGCTCCAGCAGCGTCACCATTCGTGACCACAGCGAACTGACCGCAATCAGAGAACCATCATCACTGATGGCAATATCGACAGGATGATCCGCTACGGTGCAGCGGTCCAGAATCCGCATTTTTCCCTCGGCCGCAGAATACTGCAGCGTGAGCAGCTGATGCCGGCTGTTGTCCAGCACCAACAGCCGGGTTCCCCAGGATTCCAGGGCGGCGAGATGTTTCCCTGCATGGAACTCCTGAACCGTCAGCAAGCGATCGGCGTCGATCACTGAGATCGACCCGCTGCCATGATTCGCGGTGAACACAAATCCTTCGCTCTGACAGATATCCACCGGGCGGCGAACTGCCGGCCGCTGCGGGTTGAGCTCAGGGACTGATTCGTCTGCTGCCATTGCCGACAAGGTGATGGACAGCAGGAACGCTCCTATTTGGCAGATTTCCAGCTTGATTCGCATGATGAAAGTCTCTGTGCACAGGGAACCTGGCAGAATGTCGCCCACCTTTATAATAATCTTCATAATAATCATTCGAGGCATGAATTCGGAACGCAGTTTTGAGGAATCGGGAAGCCGAATGCAGACAGTCAGCAGCGGGCAGCTATGATCTTCGTGGAAACCGAACCGCTGACCGACAGCAGACCGTTCCAGCAGAACATGAAGGCACAGCAGATGCAGATGTCTGAAATACTGAAGCAGAATCTGACCACTATTCTGGACGAAATTGAACAGGCACGACGAAGATCCCCTTGTGCAGCAGGATCGGTACGTCTCGTGGCCGTCACCAAATATGCGCAGCCGGAATGGGTCGCAGCTTTGAGCCTGTTGCACCCCGTCTTCGGGGAGAATCGCCCGCAGCAACTGGCTGATCGCGCCGCGGAACTACCGCAGCAGGAATGGCACCTCATTGGCCACTTGCAACGCAACAAGGTCCGTCTGGCGGTGAATTCTGCGGCTCTGATCCATTCTGTGGACTCCATTCGCCTGCTCCAGGCAATCGACACGGCTGTGACTGCCACCAGCACTGTGCCCTCAGTCCTGTTACAGGTCAACCTGTCACGAGAGACTGAAAAAACAGGCTTCTCGTCGGAGGAGATTCAGGAGCTCTGGCCGGAGATCCTGAAATCTGCCCCTCGTGTCCGACTGCAGGGCCTGATGACCATGGCGGCCGCAACAGACGATCCGGAAGAGGCTCGGCCTGTGTTTCGTGAACTTCGAGAACTCCGCGACAAGCTGAACCAGCATCCGCATTCAGCAGCGTGCAAGGTGCGTTTGTCAGAGCTTTCAATGGGCATGAGTGGCGACTTTGTACCTGCGGTGGAAGAAGGGGCAACTCTGGTGCGAGTGGGAAGCCGGCTGTTTGCCGGGCTGCAGAGCGAGTAATTTCCGGCCGTTTCTGCCGATGCATCCTGATGCACCTCCAAAACACAGCAGTCACCTCGAACAGAGATGACAGAGGATCCCGAAAATGCCGATTGTAACACGGGGGATTCTCCGGCTGACGCGGCGATGGCGCGCTGCTGTTCCAGGTCGAATCAGAAGACATTCAGGGGCCAGATGACCATGTCTACTCGTCGTATGCTGCACTGTTCTGTAATTGCTGTATTACTGACGATGGTGTCGTCCACAGGCATGGCCGGTGAGGACCAGCCGCTGTTTTCGGACAACGCACCAGCATGGCTGCAGCCCGCAGGCAACTCCGGGCTGGTCATGATGGGCTCAACGGAGGAGACGGCAGATCAGACTTCGGAGTGGGACTTTCGCCCACTTGAACTGAACCTGTCTCCCCCGAGTACAGCAGACAACTCCTGCGGCAGCGAAGGATGCCCGGCACCATTGCAGAGATTTCGCAACGGCATGCTGCAGGGGGTGACCGTGATCGGTGGTTATCTGCATGACGACGGTCCGGAAAGCATCGCCATGTCATCCATGGATCTCTCTGCAACACTCGCGTTTCCGCTGGGAAGTTTTGACAACCTGCTGATGGTAACACCGTTCTTTCGTGCCGATTACCTTGACGCGTCCGCAGTGCTCGATCTGCCATCAGAATTGTATGAAACGGGAGCACGGTTTTTCTGGAAGAAGAAACTCAACGATCGCTTCGGGATTCTGGGTGTCGTCACCCCGGCCGTACGAACTGACTTCAACAACTCCGAGGATGCCTTAAGGATCTTCGGACTGGGTCTGCTGACATGGCAGATACGGCCGGCAACTTTGATGCTCTCCGGAGGTCTGGTCCACACGGGTCGGGACGACTTCCCCATTCTGCCCGCTGCAGGTGTGCTCTGGACACCTGACAACAACTGGAAGATCGATCTGCAGTTTCCTTCACCAAGGATTTCTCACAGGCTCAGCCGCGAGGGAGACTGTGCCGAAACCTGGGGCTACCTGTCCGGCGTCTTCGGCGGCAACACGTGGTCGGTTCAGACGGCCAGCCGCGGAGATACACAACTGACGCTGCGGGACTACCGTCTGATGGCAGGACTGGAGCACGTGCAGACGGAAAACCGCAGTCTTTTTGCCGAATTCGGCCTCGTGTTCGGACGCAGTATCGAATTCGACGAAGTTGAGCTGGATGCTGACCTGAGCAGCACCTGGACAATTCGCGGCGGGATTTGTTTCTGACAATCTGCTGCTGCCGGTGTCAGCTGTCAGTACCAGAACCGCTGACCAGATCATTGCGACCGCCGATTACTTTGGTCTTCGCCCTCGCATTCGGGCGGTTGAATCCGGAATGTGAACGCGACTCCTCTTCCATCCATGCGGGATGCAGTTCCGATTCAGCCGCAGCTGTTTCACCGCCCAGCGGCTCTCCGGTAATGACTGTCACGGCCTCCGCTTCCAGCCGGCCGGCGGTCGCCACAGTCGCAACAAGCACCACAAAGAGCCCCAGTCCAATGGGAATAATGGTGGATAACTCCAGCCGACGGCGATAGGAGATCTGGATCGTATCAAAGGCCACGGGACGCTGCCTGACTCGCCGCATCTGTCGCTCAGCACCCTGGGTCGTCAGAAACGCCTGCGACTGCCCTGCGAGTGCTGCAGCCTGCTCGTTGCCGCGCAGAATCAACTGGCCACCGTCGGCTCCCACACTGTTTTCAAGCAGCCGATAACCCAGCCGCAGGTCTTCTTCCAGCCGCTGCATCTGTTCCTCGGCAGTGAGCGATACTGCGGTACCACTGATTGATGGAACTTCCTTGTAGGAAGAAACCATCGACAGGGAATGTCGCATCTCACAGTCACGCACCGCTGGGAGCGAGAAACTGAACTTCATTGCGAAGGGAGAAACGTCAGCTCTGGTTCCCAGCCAACGCAACCTCAGCGCTGTTTCCGGTCCCTCAATTTTCAGAAGCAGATGACGTCGTTGCGAATCCTCCCAGCGCACATTTTCGTCCGTCGGGAGATCCAGAATGACAGTGTTCTCCGGGATTGAGACCACACACCGAATGGGCCAGCGACGGCTGAAAATACGAAAGTCAGTGATCGCTCCGGGGGAGTCATCTTCCTGTACAAACATTGAAGTCATTGCCACCGCATACAGCTTATCTGCAGCAGACTCAGAGGGACTTTGTTCCCGCCGACGAGCCAGAACCAGTTCCGTAGGTTCTGTGAGCTGCGCCCGGGACATCGTCAGCACTTCCTGCAGCTCGCGATCCGCCGGCAATAAGCCAAGATTATCTGCTGCAGCGATCCCCCACACCTGCTCCTCCGGCGTTTCAGCTGTCAGCTGTGCCGACGCTTCTGAAACAATCAGATGATCCCAGCTTTGCCACTTCAATGAGGAGTCAAACTCCGGCCACGGACACCGGCTGGAATCCTCGGCTCCGCTGGACTCACCTTCTGCCGGCAACACCCACGCCACGAAGAACTGAGTCTGCTCGGACAAATCCGCAGCACCGCTGCCCACCGGCACGAATTGACCATCAGCCATGGCCAGCGGGATCCGTGTCTGATCTGCCAGGATGAGTGGCTCCGCCAGCAACCCGGCATCGTCCGGGAACTTCATACCAAAGCTTCCCTGCTGACCAGACCAGCGAGAAACCCTGGCCACAAAGACAATCCGATCCGGTAATGCAATCGAAATCAGCTGTCCCATGGCATCAACAGGATTGGCTCGCCGGAGCACAAGCGGACGCTGTTCATTCAGAATCTGCAGACGCAGTTCCATACCAACCGGCAAGGAGTCTCCGGGCTCAAGCGATGGATCCGAGACGCTGTCACCCGGATCATCCAGGATGAGTCCGAGTCCGTCATTGTCTCGCAGAGACAGAGATGACTCGAGGATCTGTGAATTCGCCAGCGTAGGGCTGGAGAGTTCAATGACATCCTCATTCGGAGACAACTGGCGGTCACCAGCAACAGTAATCGCATGCAGCCCAAGCGTTCCCTCACGTAGAATGACAATCAGATCATTGCCCTGAACATGCCAGCCGGCCAGACGGTTTGCCTCACCAGCATTCACGGTCACCGAACGCACGCGAATGCGTTCCGGGATACGAATGCTGTGGCGAAATACCGGCAGGAACGACGTTTCCACATCCAGCTGGCAACTCCAGCTCAGCAGCAGTTCAGAAAGTTCACAGGTCTGTGCAAATCGCACCTCATGGCGGCTTTCACGGGATTCCGTGCGTAATTCAAAGGCCGCATCGGCAGGTACGCGAAGCAGCGTGTCCGAGCGGCGAATCAGGTTACCCCACTCCTCAGATGCAGTACTGTACTGGGCCGGAACAGCCGCCGTGCGCTCGGGAAGCGAAGTGGAAAACACGGAATCAAAACGCGACGCAACCAGTGAACTTCCGGAAAACCGTACCCCCCTGATCTGTTGCAGCTCGTTGATCGGTATCGTCTGGCTTGTCAGCGAGACCTCAAGCCGCGACTGCAGCTGCAATTGCAGAAAAAATGCCTCTGAAACTTCCGCAGGCATCGTAATCGTCACCTGAGCGTCTTCCGCTCGCCACAGTGCTTCGGCAGAGCTTTCTTCGTCGACCACCGTCACTCCCCTGAGGACATAACCGGAAGGAATCTGTAATTGCAGATCACCTTCGAGGGAAGACCAGCGGGAGATACGGTAGTAACAGGTCAGTAGCTGCAGGCCCGTAGTATTCTCGCAGACGATCAGCGTATTTGCCTGCGGACGCTCAGTTTCAACCGTGACCTCACCCGCCGCTGCGTGCAGCAGACTGACGTCAATACCGGCGCTCCCGGCAAGGGTATTCAGAACAACAGGCTGCGCGAGTGATTCCCATGCGATGGTCGTGTCCGCGGTTTGTATTCTGGCAGCAGCAAACAGCTCGCGCGAACCATCCATCTGCAGCTGAAATCGAGGGCAGGGCAATGCGGGCAGACGCAGACGAAGTCCGGAGACCTGTCGCTGAATTCGCGGCCGCATGCGACACACGATTTCATGATCAGTGAATGCTGCCACATCGTCCGCAGATGACTCCACAACCTCCGGAGTATTCGACAGTGGCTTCACTGGCAACGGCGATGACGCAGGCAGGGGAATAAGCAGCAGATCATCTCCTGCCGGATCAGGGAATACTCTGGCCCCGTCCACCTCGCATTCCACAAGCCGACAGTCCCCGGCGGGAAGTGGCAGATATGCACCCTGCTGCGAACTGGCCACCGTGGCAGTGATCTTCAGGATGACTTCCAGTGATTCAGCGGCATCAGGACGCAGCACCACTTCACAGCCCGTTGTCAGTGCCTGTCGAGCCAGCATCGATTCGCGGCTGGCCTGATCTCGCAGGGCATTGATTTCATCCACCGGCAGATAAATGACTCCGGCATCCGAGATAATTCCGGAGGCTGTCAGTGGAGGCCCCTGTGCCGGGCGAGAGGACTGCTGCGCGTCTGCCGTCGCACAAGGAACAACACTGAGCAGGAAGACAGTAGTCGCTGACAGAAAGCGCCGCCTCAGAGTGAAATACCGAATCTGTCGAAGTATGCCCTGCAGACCTATCAGCAACAACAGGCCAGCCCCGCTCCCCCAGAATGTGCCCTCGACTGCGACGGCAATCAGAACCGGAAGATTCAACAGAGACCCACAGGACAGCAGGAGCACAAATACTGCAAACAGCCGCTGCCGCCCAAGCACAAGACGCTGCACGGCAAGGCAGAATCCGAGGCTGAACAGAATACTTCCGGCCAGTACTGCAGAACGACGTCGTTTCTCTGTCAGCTCCAGTTCCATCTCCTCGCGACCGGAACTCCCCGACACCAGTGACTGCATCATCCAGCCCTGAGCCTCCGCCAGTTTCCACTCCACCAGGAATCGTCGCACTTCAACCGCATCGGCGAGACGCTGAGTACCGGTGCTGCGACTATCCACATCGCTGAAGATCGTCTGCATAGCCATGCCACTGCTGCCGTAGTGGGTGCGAAAACGCGACGTCGGAATGCGTACATCAAGGTCAGGTGAAATCAGCAGATGATGGACCGTCATCACATGCCGCGCTCCATTCAGCAACGGGGACTTCAGCTGCACTCGTCCATTGAGCGTGTCCAGACTGCGGACTGGGTTTTCCCAGACCAGCACCAGTTGCAGGCGTTCCTGCTCTGTGGGAAGGGGAATAATCAGCTGATTCTCTTCCAGCGATGTATGCACACGTCGCCCCGCCACCAGCACGGTTGGAATAACCCCATTCTGCACGGTAACGCTCAGCCGATCAGCAGCACCACGTCCCGAAACGTCTGCAACGGCGAGGACTCGATGGTAAATGTCGGCGTTACGAATTCGCAGCAGGTGATACAGATGCAGGTCGACCGAACGCTCCTGCTCGGTCGCTGTCGCTGATGCAACATTGAACTCCACGCGCCCCTGTCTCTTCGGAAGCGTCCAGCGACGCATTGCACTACTTCCGTCAACCGGCAGTTCCACGAGCGGATCAGTGCAGGCGAAAATGTCTCTGTCGTTCTGCCCGATCTCAAGTACGGCTTCGGCGAGCAGCGTCGCGTCCGGCCACGCCACCGCGGCTGTAAATCGGGAGGTTGCCGGCAGACGTGAGACTGCAGTGACCACGATGTCCGACTCCGCTGCCCGCGGTGGAATCGGTATCTGCACGCGTACCATGTTGTCCTGCAGTTGCTCCACCTGATCCTGCGGCAGACTGACCGGGCTGGAATCCACGGACCAGCTGATTCCTGAAAGCAGTTCCTCCGGAACAACCAGTGACAACTGTTCCCCGGCAGAAGGTGCTGGCAATTCCAGTCTTGATTCCTCGACGATGAATTCCTCGTCCATACGGAGTCGATGCCGCAGACGAATACGTCCGCGAGCGGGCGAAGACTGTTCCGGCAGCAAGGCCATATCATCGCCGCCGGACAACAGAATCAGCTTATCCGCCGGCAGTCTGTCCCTCGGAAACCAGCCTGCCTGCTGCTCCAGTTCCCGCTGCGTGATCGAACGAGTTGTCTGCCCCACCAGCCGAGCTGTCCCGATACCACTTCCGACTTCCGCAGAAGCCACGACAAAACTGCCCTTGCGTTCGCTGGATTGAGCCGACAGCAGCGGGATCTGCAGACGAGAGTTTCGACTATCCTGCGTATTCTGCACCAACATCTCAATCACACGGGAAGACTCCGGTTCCAGTGTTTCCGGCAGATGCAGGGTGAGCAATTGACTGGCGTCAGGCCGCTGCTCCAGCTCGTGATACAGCACTCGCTGATTTGACGCGTAGCGAGCAGAAACAATCTGCCACCCCGGGCGGACAAGCCAGCTGACTTCGATGACGGAGGCATCGCGACAGCTGAGGTTTACAAAACAACGCACTGCCGCCGCCCGTCCTGACTGCTCCACAACAGCAACGACAGTATCCGTGAGCTGCGCCTGCTTTCTGGAGGTCCTGACCTGTACGGTGGCATCATTCCGATAACGCAGCAGCTCAAACGATCGAGCCTGATCCGGGCCGGTAACAACATCACGTTCTACGACCCCGAACATCATCCATTCGTCCACATTGACCGTGGGCGGAAATGCGACATTGATGACGCCATGCGGGGAAAGTACTGGTCCCTGAGCGGTTTCACCCACTCGCTCCCAGCTTTGTGGGGACAGAATCGGTAACGCCCATGTTTCACTGTCCGAAACAACGGAAACTCCGGTCACTTCGAGCTGCCCGCCTGCTCCACCGCCCGGAATCCGAACCAGCACATCCTGGCTGGAATCAGCAGACTCCAGCTGCCAGTCAACCGTAGCACGGGAATTGAATGTCACTCCGGATACTCGAGTTCCCGGAGTCACATCCAGCCGGAGTACCAATGGCTCACCGCCTGTCGCTGGCACGCCGATCGTCCAGCGGGAATTCAGAATGTCACCGCGCAGCGTGTGACCGGCATTCAGCGACGTCAATGAGAGCGGATCCTCCGCCAGCAACTGGCGACGACGACGACAACTGAAGGTAATCCGGTCGGGAACAGAAGGCAGAATCGTCCACTTCAGTCCTTCAGCCACCGGCTCCGGGCCCACCACCAGACTTCCAGTGCCGGAAACCTCGATTGTCTCTTCCGTAATGATCTGCAGCGAAGACTGAGTTGCCTGGGGAAGTTCCAGCCGAAAGCCAACCGTATCCCCTGCCACCAGACCAGCAGCGGTCCACGTTCCTTCAAGATCACCGGCAAGTCCACGTCGGAGCACATAGAGATTTCGCTCCAGATCCGCTGCCAGCGGGGCAATTCCCGACGAATCACGCATGCGGAGGTCCTGCAGACTTGTTTTCCCAAGTGGCAGTGACTGCTGTGAACCGGTGGCCAGGTCCTCGTAGAGACTGAGTTTCATTGAGCCGGCTGTGAGTCGTGTTCCCGTGAGGACTGCGGTGTATTCCGCCACTCGAATTCCCGGTCGACGCACCGGCTGAGGCGTTGACCTGCGTCCCTGCTGTTGCAGCTGCTGCAACTCCTCCTCACTGATTGCCTGCCACGTTCCTGACTGAATCAGATCAATCAGATCCTCAGGAGCAGTCAGTCGCGACGCATACGGCAAATCATCTGCAACTGGCGCAGATTCATCGCCGCGGGTTGCGTTACCCGCAGTCAGGACCAGCAGCAGCGTCAGAATGAGTAACCACATTTCAACGTGAGACCTCGGCTGAAAGATCTGCTTGCGGGGAAACAGCAGGGCGGCGCTCAGCGGGAAATGGCTGCTCGTACTCCGAGAAGCCAAAAATGGACGGAACTTCGCGAGCACTTTTCCATAACCGCATTCGCATTCGCCGACGGCCCAGCTGGCGGTTTCCCCAGACAGCGACCAGCCCCGGAAACAAGCCCAGCAGAACCCACGGAACCGCTGGCTCCGCCCACGCCGGCTGCAGTACCCAGATCGCCAGGCAGGCAGCAGGGGTGAGCAATACGGGGACCAGCAGCGGAATTCGAGGCAGTATTGAGAGCACCAGGAAGACTGCGACGCAGATCGAAGAGGCCCCCAGCAGCAGTGAGACACGAGGGATCAGCAGCAATCTCGGATTGACCGCTGAACCGGGAGAAAAGAACAGATCAGGAGCAGCTCCTGAAACAAGCCATGGTGCCACGATCAAGCCAGCCTGCTCCTGCAGTGTCGGTGGAAACGGAGCGAGCACTGCATCCAGATAACGCCGTACCCGATCCTCAGCGGGCTCCGCCCCCGGAAGCAGACTTAACAGCCCGCCGGAAACGGGATCAAAATCATGATCCGGCATCACTGCACTCAATTCGCTGCCGGTGGCGATACTCCAGATGAGCGGCGTTGCAGGAACAGGATCGGGAAACAGCGGTCGCAGCAGAATCTCATGGCGATACAGCCTGCCAGCAGCAATCACAGTCTGTCGACAGGCGATCTGCAGCACAGCTGGCTCTGCCTGCAGTTCGGCCGCACCCGTGAATATGCTCCACACCGTGTTGCCACTGGCAGCATCAACACTGGTACTCAGAAGGCGAGCTCCCGCCTCGACGCGAGTCAGCACCGTGCCCCCCCAGCGAATTGACTCGACATCCAGTTGCCGGGGAATTTCAACAGTAATCGACTCCGGCGTCTGCTCATAAACTGCTGTCTGTGTGGTGCGATAAAATCCCGCAGGGAACTCAGTGGAAAGCAAGAGCAGAGCCGGACCGGTTTCCCCGTCACGCACATAACCGGTCGCCCGATCGACAGGCAATAGAATTCGGCTGCGTGCCGCAATCACATCTCCGAAGGTTCGCTCACCGGCCGCCTCATACTGCCACGCTGCATCGAACATTTCGGAATAGACAGGCAGCCAGTTGTCATTTTTCGCAACTCGCAGACCGCTCCAGGACGATGTCCCCGCACGAATCTCGCCCACAGTGCAGTCAGCCGGAAGAATCAATGGTATCTGCGTCTGCAACGACCGCTCTGATTCGGCTGTCTGATTCAGCGGCCACAGCCAGTCTGCCTCAATGAGAATCTGACCACGCACGGACTCCGGCAGTCGAAACACTCGTTTGCCCGGGGGACCTCCGATCGTCGGCCGCAACGGCTCGTTTGTGCCGGCGATTCGCACCACCGGACGAATTTCCGGAGGAACAAACAGTGCCACTTCCGTCAGGTCACGAAAGTCGATCGCATACTCAAATCTCTGATGAATACGCACGCCCGCAGCATCCGGTCGGAGTTCGACCTGCGTCTTCACCTCCACCACCGGCTGCTGCTGCTCCAGGCCAATATTGATCGCTGTTTCCGGATCGCTGGGTAACCATCCCCCGGGCGGCAGATCGCGATCAATTTCCGGCATTGCAGACCGCGTTACCGGCACGGCAACGAGTGCATTCCCGGAGGCACTTTCGGTCAGCGTAATTCGATACTCGTCAGAATCAGCCAGTCGGAACAACACAGGCTGTCCGCGCTGACGCATCACCTGTGGCGCGGAAAACTGCAGGGAACCGCCGGCAAATGCTTCAGACGAGACAAACGCCTGAAACTCAACCACAAACTCGCCGGACTGCCGCTCGGCAAACGCCAGCGTCAGCTGATTCTCCTGATCCTCCCCACGGCGAATTGTAATCGGCATTGGATTGCGATCAGCACGATACAACTGTGGACCAGGCAGCACCGTCCACCTGCTCGCTGACTCCTCACTCCATACCAGAGGCAGTTCCAGCAGCGAACCACGCACCACGTTCACTCGATAACGAGCCTTCAGGATGACCAGCTGTTCTTCAGGACTGATCACCATTTCAGTATCCACCGCATACTGCGACTCAATCTCTTCCACGTGCAGTGTAATCAGCGACTCCGGAGAACGCAGACGAAACGCTGTGGCTGCTACCGCCGGGTCAGTATCAGCAGCCACCCTCCGCCGCTGCGCGCCGCTGACCTGTGTCTGCTGCACAAGCAATCCCGATGGAAACTGAATGTCCAGGTCTCCCGTCTGAATGTTGGCTGATCCGATCGATGGAATCCTGATACTCACATCACCCGGAAAACGCCCCTCCGCAACCTCCAGCTCAAAAGGAAGATTCAACGTCCCTTCAACTGGTGATGACAGGCGAATCAATGCTCGTGAGGAATCAGCCTCGCTGATCACCTCATAGTTGCTCATTACGGAAATATCAGCCGCATTTCTTGCATCCACCTCTTCCAATGCAAATCCGGCAGGATAATCAACGGTGAGCTCTGTAATCGGGGCCCCACTGATCTTCAGCGTCTGAACTCCATTCAGACTTGCCGGAATCGTTGTCAGATCCAGCCGCATTCTGTTCTGCACCTGAATTACGGCTGTGGCATTCACCGGGGGCAGCACCTCATTCCAGGCAACAGAGACAGACTCATCAAGACCCCAGAATTCCACCTTGCGAATTCCACGCTCGTCCCGCTCAACACGATCAAATCCATCCGGCGGCAGTCGCTGAAACTCCACTGGCACAGAAAAACCAAGTTCTGCATGCGAAGCAGTCGCTCGGGGCAGGGACAATGCGAGTTGCAGGGTACCCGGGGCAGTCGTACGCACTCGGGCGGCAAGTGTCATCTTCAACGTGTGCATCCCGCGTCCCAGCAGGTGCCATGTTCGCATGTTTTGCTTTTCTGCCGTCAGGACGGCATCGGCCCCATCCGCTTCTGATCCATGCTCGAAGTCACGCAGAAACGTCTCACCGAGAGCAAGAGGAACCGATACCCAGTCCGCCTCACTCCGCACGCGCACCTGCATGACAACTGTCAGTTCCGCCACTTCACCTTCAATCTCACCGGTCAACTCAAGACCGGCGATGATGTAGTCCGGGATCCGCTGCTGCTGCAGACTGCGTCGCAGCAGGTCGGCAGCGACATCGGGTTCCACCAGATCGGAGAGGGGAATGAGTTTTCCGGTCTCCGTACGAATGAGTACATCCGCTTCATCTGCGTTCACCGCAACGGCCGCACGACTCGCGGTGCCGGCAGGACCGGCTGGTGCTGTGGGATCTCCCGCAGTCTGCGCGCGAACTGAGGCACTCAGCATCAGCAAAATGCCCAAAAGTACCGCACGCAACAACATCACAAGAGCCCCTCCCGAGCCGTCCACGACGCAACACGGGGGACACCTGAACAGAAAGACAGCAGCTTTTAGACTGCGTCCGTGCATTCAGGACGTAGAATCCCCCCGCTCACTATACTCTACGCAGAGCACTCTGGCGGGAGAAGTTCTCCTGCTTATCTCAAGGGAGGACTTTCACGATCTTTCGCCCGAGTTCCGGGCTGGCGGCAGCCAGCAGACTGGGTACGAAAATATCGATTGCATCACCTTTCAGGTTTGAAACGAAGCCGCCTCCCTCCTCGACCATCAGCACTCCAGCCGCAATATCCCATGCATTCAGACTTGTCGACCAGAACGCGTCAGTGCGACCGCAGGCGACAGCAGCAAGATTCAGAGCCGCTGACCCGGTGCGTTGTACCGTGCGAAAAACTCCCAGTGCCGTGGTGAACCGCTTCACTGCAGGATCGTCGGGCGTCGTCCCCGGTGGCAGGCTCGCCATTCCAAACGCAGCGTCAATCTGAGTCTCACCACTACAAGTCACCGGGTTGCCGTCCAGTTGTACCCCACACCCTCTGACAGCCGTGAACGTCTCGTCCCGCGTTGGATCATGAATCACGCCGACCTCGACCCGTCCCCGCACCTGCAGCGCGATGGAAACCGCATAGTAGGGGAAACCATGTACATAGTTGGACGTGCCGTCGAGCGGATCGATGATCCAGAACAGCTGGTCATCAGCAGCTCGACTATCAAGGTTCTCTTCAGCCAGCACACTGATCTGCGGAAATCGCTCAGCCAGCAATTCGACGATTGCCCGCTGCGAGGCCTCGTCTGCTTCAGTTACAAGGTTGGCCCGACTTTTCTCCCGGACGGAAAAGCGTCCGCGCCAGTCCTGCAGAATTCGCCCGCCCACCTGCGCCGCGGCGACAGCAGCCTGCAACCATTCTTCCTGTTCTGAATTCATCCTGCGTTGCTTTCTTCGTGTGCGGCGAGCGAGTGCATTGGCGGCAGAGCTTAACGGTTCGAGCAGAACGGGGCGTCCGGGCTGCTGAACATGGTGCCGAAGGAATACCCGCCAGGACAGCTCGGGCATCAGCCGGCGGAGCTTTACTGTCAACGACCACATACAGTTCAACAAGGGGATTCCTGTCCAGCCGTCATAATCCCTATTTTCGGAGAGATCTCACCAATTTCCCCCCGAGGCGAGCATTTCCTGACCTGTCCGTGGGAATCATGCCGGCTGAGCAACTCTGACTGCCATAATTGTTGATGCGACCGGCAATGCCTCCATTTCTGCAATGTCAGACCAGCTGATATCGGCCTTTCTCTGCAGTTGTCATGGCGCAGCTGCCGATTTCGCCGAAGTCTGTCGGTCTCGCCGAACAGGTAACCCCTTTGTTCCGTTTCTACGGCTCGACACAGAAACATGAATCTTCCTGGCAATAACAGCAGGCAAAAAAAGCAACTGCGGCTCGGGGCAATCCTGACCATGGAGCTGGTGCTCGTTCTGCCTGTCTTCCTGATCATCATTTGTGGACTGATCGAATTCATCATGATTTCGGCAGCACAGTCCCGGATGGATCAGGCAGCTCATGCCGGGCTTCGCATGATGAGCGTTTCCGGCATCGACAAGGAAACGTGTCAACAGCAGGTGGAACGTCTGCTCGGCCCGCGTCTGGCACTGAATTATCAGCTTGAAATGAACCCTGCGGAATATCCCGGGGAAATTGGTGAGTTAGCTTTGCGAATTCCAATGCAGAATGCCTGCCCGGACATGCTCTGGATGTTCGGCTTTGGACTTCAGGGAAGGCAGCTTCATTCATCTGCAGCGATGGTAATGGAGCGTGTTACCGAACACGCTGACACTGCACAAATGCAGTAGTAATCACAATGGTTGTCAGACGCACGCGTTCTGTGTTTGTCCGGATTCGGTGCCGCGATGACTTCATCAGGGTTTTGTTCCTGACCAAGAATTGACTGGAGTTTTCTGTGAAACTTACACCCTGGATGTTATCGGTAGCGACGTTTGGCATGATCGCACTGCTGGTCGTCGGGTACTTTGTGAAGCTTGCCTTCAGTGGCCCCGAAGTTCAGGAGGTGGCCCGCCGCACGACTCGAACCCTGCCCATGGCTCTGGCTGAGATTCCGCCAGGAACGCTGGTGACACGTGCTCACGTGGGCAACGGTCCCTGGAAACTGGACAGTGGCGAACTGGCCCCGGATACGCTGACCCGAGTCGATTCGCTGATCGGGCGGATCACGAAAGTGAAGATTGAGCCGGCAACTCCGATAGAGAGCTCGATGTTTTATCCACCTGGTGACTTTCCGGATCTGCAGGTAGACGAAGGCAAACGAGCAGTTGTGGTGGGCATCAGCCAGACGACAGCCCCGATTACGGCAATCCTCAAGGACGGGCAGTACGTTGACGTCCAGCTGACTGTCGATTCCGTAAATGTCACATCCGCAGGCGCTCGCCGAAACGCCAGCCCGAACAGTGTGCCACAGCATCTTGGCGATGCGATGACGGCAACTTTGTTTCGGGGAGTCAAAGTCCTGGGCATCGCCGGAGGTGGGCAGGCTGTAACTCTGGAACTGGACGAAGAGCAGGCGCGGGTGGCACTGCTGGCTCAGAAGAAGGGCGAAATCGACCTCGTTTACAGCAGCAGCCAGAACCCGCAGCCCGGCGGAATTCGAATTGCTACCAGCGAACAGGATCGCATCTACTTCGAAGAGATTCTGGGACTGCGGCCGGGCGCTCCGCGACAGGACAACGTCTTCAAGACAGAGCAGTACCGCGGCACGAATTATTCAGACAGCTACTTCGAAGATGGAAAGCGAATTGGCAACGACATGGGTCAGGGAACCCCACAGACAGCCCCGCTGGATCAGCGGCGCCAGAACGTCGACAACTCATCACCTGCCACCGGCGATCTCGCGGAAGTATTTGACGACACGGCGACTCGCCGCTGATGGCCGGAATTCAGTGGTTCGAAACACTCGAAGAATTCTGCTCAGGCCGCCGAACTCTGTTGGACAGAGAACATGCTTCGTACACAGCCACACCCTGTACATTCAGCAGAGCAGTCAGCAAGGCAGGAGCGTCCTGCTGCGGACCGCTCCGGTGTTGTGTCGCTGTGGACGATCCTTGTCCTTGCAACAGTCGGCCTGATTGGCCTGACAACAGTGCATTTGCGTCTCTACGGCACCGCTGCCGGCCGTGCTCGACTTTGTTGTCAGTCTGCAGCACTGGCGGCCGGCCATGCATGGCTGTCTGATCGACTGCTCAGCAGTAACCTGCAGACTTTTGAACTCGATGCGCTCGATATTCGAGGCACCGAAGCCGCGGTCGAGATCTCCGATTACTATCTGCCCGGCAGCGGAAGTTACGGTCACGAACGCGTGACTGTTCAGACCGACTGGGGCAACGCTGCAGATGTACTGCAGAAGCATGCGGCTGTTCCCAAAGGTCTGCGTGTGCTGTACAGCGAAGACGGTCAGCGTTCCGCTGGCAGTCCGGCTCTGTTTGGGGTGATGCCCTGCCGTGCTGCGGCAACGGTTGCAATCCAGAACTCCCCCAGTGGATTCTCCATTTCCCGTGATGGCTCACTGCCGGTGTTTCCGTTCACGCTTCCGGAAACAGCGACGGAATCCACCGGGGCTGTCGGTGAAAGCTCGTGGAAGGACCAGATTGAGCTGTTTCAGGGGCCGGATGATTTCGCGTGGAACCCGGATACTCACCGCTTTGAGCGGGGACCGGATGGTATTCCGGAAGTGGACCTGACACTTTCCACCGATGATCTGTCCGGCGGCTACAAAGAATTGATCGCGCTGGAATTCAATGCAGCGGACACAAAGTCTCCACGTCCATGGACGCAGTGTCTGGCTGAGGGACTGAATCACCAGGACCTGGCTGATCGTGACTGGAAATCACTGGACCTTGCCGCACAGATGGATGCCCGGCGACTCAACTCCGCGGCTCTTTATGCAGCTTCGGAAACTCTGAGAACCATGAAGCCGGTTCCGGCCATCCTTTTTCTCAGCCGCTCCTCCAGCAGCACCAGTCCGGCTTTCTCCGGATCCGGCACTGTCACCCTGCAACGCCCCGTAGCGGCGCGCTGTGTGGAAGCAAAGATGGTGAACAGCAGACAACTGCGGATCCGACTGCAGCCCGGCATTCTGATCACATCAATGGCCGTCGATGGCAAAGCCACCGCCGTTGCCGACAACCGCTATATCTACAGCGTCCGCCCGCTCGACTGAATCGTCCTGAGCTTTTTCGCACGCTGCATCTGATTTCGGTAGCGCCAGCATAATTGCTCCGAACTGCTTGCAGTTTTGATCTGATCGCGGCAGCATATTCAGGGTCCAAATGTTTCCAGTCCTGCCGGGGAGATCATCGTGAAGACAAAATCAGTACTGGCGTACCTGCCTGCATTCGCTCTGCTTTGTTTAGTGCAGACAACAGCGGCTCGCGCCGTTCCGGCAGCAGATGAGAATGACTCATTTACGGAACTGCGCACGTCTCTGCAGCAACTGCCTGTTGAAGAAGCACTGCAGAAATACACATCAGCTCTCGACAATGATTCCGACAACCTGCGGCTGTATGATCTCAGCTCAGCTGTTGCCAGCCGCCTTTATCGTGAGGGGCGTATCGCCGACGCAGTGGATCTCCTGGAATCGGTCTGTGAGCGACTGCAGACCCGAACTGACACTCCGGGCGAGGCCACGCTGCTTGGCAGAAACATCTCGTCCCTGCTTGCTTACAGCCGTCGTCTGGAGCTGGAGGGTACTGCTCAACGTGTCGCGACACGAATTGATGCTGCCGTGGAGATCGTCGGCAAACTTGCCGCTGCCGAAGACCCCGCACCGTATGTCAGCACCCTGGCCGGGCTGATATCCGCAAAGGCAACATCTCTGCAGGAGCAGGGCAGCATCGATGCAGCCGGATCACTGCTCACCGAATACGTGAACAGCTTTCGATCACAACTGGGCGACAACACTGAAGCGGCAATCCGCGGTGTCAGTATGCTGGTGCAGATGCAGATCTCAACCGCAGAGGATGCTCCGGCAGATGCATTGCGAGAAGAACTGGAAGCCGATTTCGGCAGGGCCAGGAAACTCCAGCCGGACAATGCCGTGGTCATGGCTGAGTTCCTCCGCTACCGACTTTCGCAGGCCAGCCTGCTTTCTCGCGAACGTCCTGACTCCGCGACTCGGATGATCTCCGATCTGAAGGAAATTGTTGACGCCTCAACTGTGGCCGAACATCCTCTGGTTGCTTCGTCCGTGCGTTCCCTTGCCTCGCTGGAACAGCGTATTGCTGCAGCTCGCCTGCTGCTGGAGATGATTGGTAAGCCCGCTCCGGCATTTGATTATGGCATAACCGCTCATGGCGACTCTGTCACTGCAGAATCCCTGCGCGGCAAGGTGGTGCTGGTCGACTTCTGGGCAGTCTGGTGCGGTCCCTGCATTGCCACCTTCCCCCACCTCAACAGCCTGCACGATGAATTTCATGATGCCGGTCTGGAAATTGTCGGGGT
This sequence comes from Planctomycetaceae bacterium, assembly GCA_023262145.1. GTDB lineage: Bacteria > Planctomycetota > Planctomycetia > Planctomycetales > Planctomycetaceae > SXXK01. The sequence continues at coordinate 29,566 of JALRDR010000147.1, forward strand.
GACGCGTCAGTACAATTACGAGTGGAGTGAAGAGCAGGGCAGGGCATCTCGTTCCACTGAAGAGGTCGCACTGGAGACAGAACTGGCCATGCTGGAGAAATTCATGGACCACCATGAACTTCGACACCCAACCGTTGTGGTTCCGAAAGAATCGCAGATGCACAGCAGCTTTGGAGTCACCGGGATACCCCATGCGGTTGTGATTGATCGTGAGGGCATCGTCAGACTGGTCAAAGTGGGGTCAGGTGACGCAAACGCTGCTGCAATTCATGATGAGATCGCCCGACTCGTGCGTCAGTGATTGTTGCAGATGATACTGGCGGCATCCGTGCGGGCTGGACACAGCATGGGTGCCGCTTTCTTTTTTTCACCTTAGTCCAGTGATGGAACAACCTCAGGATGTCGTCAGAGATCATGCTCCCGGCAGGTTTTCGCGCTGCCGGAATCTGCTGCGGTATCAAACCCAGCGGCCGCCCCGACCTCGCCTTGTTTGCTTCTGATACAGCAGCTGTCGCGGCAGGCGTGTTTACGACCAACCGCGTCTGTGGAGCCCCTGTGACGATTTCACGGTCGCGAGTCCCCTCGCGCACCGCACGCGCAATCATCATCAACTCCGGCAACTCCAACGCCGCCACAGGTACCCCGGGGCTGGCCGATGCCCGTGCCATGACCGCAGAAACCGCGGCCCTGCTTGGTTGCGACGAACATGATGTCCTCGTCTGCTCCACCGGTGTCATCGGTGTACCGCTGCCAATGGCCAGACTGCGGCAGGGAATCCCGGCAGCGGCAGACGCACTGGGTGCCTCCAGCGTCCACCTGCAGCAGGCTGCCACGGCAATGATGACTACGGACACCTTTCACAAGACTGCCTCACGGGAAATCAGAAACTCAGCCGGAATTGTCCGCGTCAGTGGCGCTGCCAAGGGTGCCGCGATGATCGCTCCAAACATGGCGACCATGCTGGGCGTGATCCTCACAGATGCCTGCCTGACACCTGAAGAGGCAGATCTGATGCTGCGGCGCGGGGTTGACCGCAGCTTCAACTGCGTTTCTGTTGACGGTCACATGAGTACAAGTGACACCGTGCTGCTGCTGGCCAACGGTGCTTCCGGAGTTACGTTGAATGAAGCGGAAAATGCTCGGCTTGCTGAGGCGATTCGTGAAGTCTGCGAAGAACTTGCCACCAGTATTATTCGTGATGCTGAGGGAGCTGACCATTTCATCACCGTGGATGTCGCCGGTTTTGAAACTCGCCAGCAGGCTGAACGCATTGCGCGGGAAATCTGCGAAAGTGCTCTGGTGAAAACTGCAGTGACCGGTGCCGACCCTAACTGGGGCCGCATCGTTTCTGCAGCGGGATACGCAGGTGTCGATTTCGAACCCGAGCATCTCTCACTGCGAATCAATGGCACAGAAGTTTATCGCTCGGGAACACCCGCTGAATTTGATGCAGCAGACCTTTCCCGGCGTATGAGAGACAACCGAGATGTGCACTTCGAACTGACACTGGCCGGTGGCCCCTGCTCAGGATCCCAAAGTGCACGGTTCTGGACGTCAGATCTGACGGCGGAATACGTACGGCTGAACTCTGAGTACACTACCTGATTCCTATGTGAGCGGAGCCGCCGGTTCTGCTGCTCTCCAGACTGCAGGTCGTAGCATGCTGAGTCTTCTTCAACCTGACGAACTGCTGATCACTCGAACGATGCAGGCATCGCGGGATCAGCAACTGACGTACTCAGACCTGCTGGCAACTGTTGATTCAGTAACCCCCGCCGGATTCTCCCCGAATCACTGGAAAAGCAGAATTGGAACCGGGGAGCAGGCTTTCCAGCAGGCCTGCAATGCGATCAATGATCTGGCGATGCTGCAGCTGGGCTGGCTGCGGGTGGTCGCTGCTGACGGCACACCGCAGGTCGGTCGGCAGATCGCCACACTCGCACGCAGTGCCGGAGTCTGGTCCCTCAATGTGGCCCGTATTGTCGCTGTGGACAACGACACAGAACACCGCTACGGATTCTGCTATGGAACTCTGCCGGAGTATCCGGTCTGTGGAGAAGAGCGATTTACTGTCGCCTATGATCCGGGCACACGGGAAGTCAGCTTTGAGGTATTCTCATTCTCACGGCCGACAGCATTGCTGGCACGGATAGGCTGGCCACTGATCAGACGCACGCAGCGACAGTTCTGCAAGGATGCCGCGCAGGCAATGCGGCAGGCATGTGGTTCTGAACCACGATCTTCGTAATCGTCGTACGGCAGCACCACTGGCGCCCTGCCAGAATACTGGCGGACTGCCAGCAGCTCCCCAGGCACCACACAGGAATGATATATGGGCGTCGAAGCAACAGCGGGTGCAATTATCAACGGTACAGTTGTCCTCCCGGACCGTCTGCTCAGGAACGCGGCCGTGGTCTGGGAAGATGGCAGGATCTCCAGTGTTGGCTGCACGCCCGAAATCCCCCCGGGCGTTCGGCCCATCGATGCCGAAGGCCATCTGATCAGTCCGGGGTTTATCGATCTGCATGTACACGGCGGCGGCGGTGCCGATTTTATGGACGGTACTGTTGCGAGCGTCATCACCGCGTGTTCCGCACATCTGCGCCATGGCACCACAACAATCTTCCCGACTACGACCACTGGCGACGAACAGTTGCTCCTGGATATGCTGGATTCCTGCCACACGGCAGCTGCACAATTCGCAGCCTGCCCCGGGACAGGCCCGTGGATACCCGGCATTCACCTTTACGGCCCGTACTTTGCTGCGGGGAAGCAGGGGTGCCATGACCCGGCGGGATGTCGAGCACCGGACCCCGAAGAGTACCGCAAATACCTCTCCAGCAACTTCGTCCGCATTGCCACCTGTGCCGCAGAACTCCCGGGGGCAGAAGACTTCAGTCGCATCTTTCATGATGCAGGCTGCCTTGTCACCTGCGGTCACTCCAATGCCTCCTGGACAGAAATGCAGAAAGTCCACGATGCCGGCATGCGACACGTTGACCATTTCTGGTGTGCCATGAGTTCAGTACCGGCCATGCGTCAGCGTTTTGGTCCGCCCATGCAGGGCAGCATGGCCGAATTTGTACTGATGCATCGCGAAATGAGCACAGAGGTCATCGCTGATGGCTGCCATCTGGCCCCGGAACTCCTCGAATTTGCATGGCGAATGAAAGGCTCTGACCGCCTCTGCCTTGTCACCGACTGCAACCGAGCGCTGGATCTGCCGCCGGGCGAATACAAATTCGGACATCACGAACTTGGGACCACATTCCGGAGCGACGGAAGAACGGGCTGGGCTGCTCCTGACAGCCTGGCCAGTTCAGTGCAGGGAATGGACTTCATGGTGCGACACATGCGTCAGGTCACCACGGCACCGCTGCATGAAGTTATTCGCATGGCGACTGCTACCCCGGCTGAACGGGCCGGTATTCAGGATCAGACCGGGCGTGTGGAATGCGGGCTGCAGGCAGATCTGCTCATTCTTGATGATGATCTGCAGGTGCTCAGGGTGATCGCTCAGGGCGTGTCTGCCTCAGGACCTGAACACTGATCGAAAACTGTCGATTGTCTGCTGAGCTGTCGTGATTGAATCGGGGACTGGAAACGCTTCGGCTGACGCATAACCGTCATACGCCAGCTCCTGCAATGCTGCGGCGATCGGTGCATAATTCATGTGGCCGAAACCCGCAGCCTGTCGATTGGAATCCACAAAATGAACGTGCCCCAGATGTCGCCCGGCATCCCGCAGCCCGGCAGCGATGCTGCGCTCTTCGATGTTCATATGGAACAGGTCTGCCAGAAGACGCACTGCACCTGTCGAGAGCGAATCAAGTAGCTCCGCTCCCTGTTTCATTGTCGTGCAAAGATTGGTTTCATAACGATTCAGCGGTTCGTAGATGAGTACAGTTCCGCAAGAGCTGGCGTGTTCACCCAGGATTTCGAGTGACTCTGTCAGCAGCTTCAGAGCCTCCTCGCGAGGAACATCGTCTGACCAGCGTCCCTGCATGGATCCAATGATCGCCGGCGCACCGAACTCAGCCCCGGCATCAATGATGCCTCGAATGAATTCTCTCGCAGCGGCTCGCTTTTCAGCATGCGCATCACACAGACTCAGGCCATGAATCACCATGCCGGCGCCAGTGCCAACCGCAGCAAGTTGCAGACCGTGCTGCGACAGGAGCTCCGCCAGAGGCAGATTGCGGATGCATTCGGCCGCAGGAGCAAAGACCTCAATTGCGTCAAAACCCATCTCCGCAGCATGTGCAGCTGCTGCTGCCAGATCGTCATGGAAAACAAATGGTCCTCGACGCGCCTGCTCTACTAGACTGACTGTAACTGCGGATTTGATCATGGTGTTTCTGACTGAGGTAAGAGTGCTGACTGCGGCAGCCACCGGGGCAGAGATGAAAAGCGTAGCGCGACCAGTGTACCAGGCTGGCAGCGGGAGTCGAGCTTGCGTTGCGGCACCGAGACAGTCTGGCCCTGCGACCGGATGTTCTACAGGAAACCCATGAGTGGGTCTGTTGAGCCCGCGTCATTGTCAGCGGGAGATACATCAGAAGCAGGAGCATTAGTTGGTGGAAGACCGAGCGACAACTTTACGAGCTGCTGATCTTCACACAGGGGTGTCACGGAGCCCGGCTGAGCCACCATGTCGGACACCCGCACTTCAGAAAGAATCCGTTGTGCTGCAGCAATGGCACCATCAACGGCGCGGTGCAGCGGGCACAGGGTCCCGGCGTGTGAACCAATTCCGAGTGGACATTTTTCGATTCGTTCAAGAGGCTCCAGCGAGTTGATCACATCCAGCAGGGTCACTTCTTCCGGAGCACGCGAAAGCTGGAAACCACCGTTCGGGCCACGCTGGGCAATCAGCAGCCCCGACTTGACCAGCGATTGCATGAGCTTGGAAAGATAGGGAGCAGGAACCCTCGTAATCTCTGCAATCTCACGAGACGGGCAGGACTGACCGCCAGCGTTGGCAATAGTTACTACTGCTCTGAGGGCATATTCAACAGATTGGCTGATCATAAACGAAAGTCTGTCATTGGGCGGCGTCTTCAGCGCCGCGGTTCTCTGCCACAGTGGCAACATCACAGTAAGTGGCAGCATCAAATCCTGAAAAGAATGAGCGAACGCCGACATCCCGCACTCTTCATGCAGCCGCTGGACCACAACAAACAAGAATCGCCCTGCTGTACATTAGAACATACAACTGGTGTTTGACAGGTTGACTGAGCGATTTTCCGGGCCGAGCCGGAATGCATCCAAGAGATCGGAGGAATACGCTTCGTTGGCCGATCAATCTCACTGAAAATCCATAATCCCCCAACTGTTTTTGTGAATTTGCGGCATCCCGCATGAGTTTTGCGGGCGATCGGATTCTGGAAATCCGAGGAAGCTTCCCTGAGCGGGCTGCAAACCTGAACCTTCGTGGGATTGCCACGGTTGTAGAGACGTTGTGTTCCGGGACGGTTTCCTGCCGGGATTTGCTTCTGTTTTCGCGAAAAAATGGGGCCAATTGCAGAGCATCCAGGATGAGTCTAGAATTCGGCGAGATGCGTCAGCACCAAAGTCGCCTGCCGACCGGGCAGCAAAACCTCCTTTTCCCGTCGGCGGCGTGCTTGCGGAATGGTCCGCGTGCAGCGAAGTCAGCAGACAGCCATTTTCCGTTGCGGGCTGGTTCAGCATTTTTGCCCCTTTTTTGTATGCGGTGGACTTCGATTGGAATTCCGCAGCAGGGAAGTGGCAATTTGCGGCGTCTGGATACCCCCAGCAGGCTGCCTTGCTCCTGCAGACGGCTGATGCTGATTCATACTGGCTTTCCGTCCTGTCAGACAAACGGCTGTGACAATCCAGTGACTCAATCGTTCTGGTTGCTCAGCTGATTACTTCAGATTGCAGAATTCGGTGGAAGAAATGCGTCCAGTGCTCAGAGTGTTTTCCCTGCTGTCCCTCGTTTTTATCATTTCCTGTCAGCCTGCGGCGGAAACGCCC
>JALRDR010000886.1 GCA_023262145.1 Planctomycetaceae bacterium
GACGACTGCGCATCCTCTGTTGCCACTGCTCCGGCTTCTCAGCCATGTCGCTCGTGTCGTCGTAGTGATGAATCAGATGCTCCAGCTCTGCACGCATCCTGCTGATCTCGGCGGAGTACTCTTTGTTTTCGTACTGGTTCGTCAGCTCATCGGGATCGCTCTGCAGATCGTAGAACTCCCACTCGTCGAACTCGTAAAAGTGAATCAGCTTGTAGCGATCATCCCGGACACCGTTGTGTCGAGGAACCATGTGCACGCTGGGATACTCGTAGTAGTGGTAGTAGATGCTGTCACGCCAGTCCTTCGGCTGCTCGCCACGGAGAAGCGGCACCAGTGACGCACCCTGCATGTCCTGCGGCTGCTCAGTATCAGCCATCTCCAGAAATGTCTGAGCGTAGTCCAGATTCTGCACCAGATGTTCATCAACGCTGCCAGGCTTCGTAACACCAGGCCACTTCACGATCAACGGCATCTTCAACGACTCTTCGTACATCCACCGCTTGTCATACCAGCCGTGATCCCCGACGTAAAACCCCTGGTCTGATGAATAGATAACAACGGTATTGTCACTCAGATTCAGCTCATCCAGAGTCGCCATCAGCGTCCCGACACTCTCATCCACACCCTTGATGCAGCGCAGGTAATTCTTCACATATCGCTGATACTTCCAGCGAACCAGCCCGTCAGCAGTCAGTCCGGCCTCGTGAAACGCCGCATCACGCGGCCCATAAGCGTCTCTCCATGCTTTCATCTGCATGGGAGACATCCGCTTCATGTTGGCCCATGCCGACCGGTCAATTTCACCCTGAATGCTCTGACCAGGAAACTCCGGAACCAGATCTACAAACAAATCAAAGTTCAGATGCATGTGACGATCAATCTCCAGCTCCTGAAAGCGTGCCGGCGGAGCGTTGTCGTGCCACTTGTCAAACAGCGTGTTTGGCTCCGGGATATCAATGTCCTCGTAGAGATCCAGATGCCGAAGTGCCGGCATCCAGTTTCGATGCGGCGCCTTGTGCTGCACCATCAGCATGAATGGCTTGCCGTCCTCACGGCCGTTCTTCAGCCACTCAACAGCCAGATCAGTGACAATATCCGTACAGTGCCCCTCAATGCGGCGGTTGCCCTCCGGTGTAATCATATCCGGGTTGTAGTAAAGCCCCTGCCCCGGCAGCACTTTCCAGTCGTCAAAACCCTGCGGCTTGCCCTTCAAATGAGACTTGCCGTAGATGGCAGTCGTGTAGCCGGCCCGCTGCAACAGCTTCGGAAACGTCTGCTGCTCCCAGTCAAACTCATTCCCGTTGTTCATAAACCCATTCTTGTGGCTGTGCTTCCCGGTCTGGATCACCGCTCGACTTGGCCCACAGATTGAATTCGTGCAGAAGCTGTTGCGAAACAACATGCCATGGCTGGCCAGCCGATCGATGTTCGGTGTCGGGTTCACCGACTTGAGCCATCCGTCATACGCACCGATGGCGTGCGGAGCATGATCGTCTGAGAAAATAAACAGGATGTTCGGACGCTCAGCAGATGCCGTCTGCAGCAAAAATATCGCTGCGGCAAATGCCGGCAATAAGGAATAACTTCGTCTCAGCAGGTTCATCATTGTTCTTTCTTCTGCCAGTACACAACGTCGCAGCCCGTGGCGTTCAGGACGCGCTGGCTGGCTGAGGGCTGTTGAATTCAAACCCGATTTCAGGGGGAAGTAGTGTACGCTGCCAAAGGCATTCTCTCAATATAACCACCCCATCACGCCAGCAGCAGCCCCCGGACCGATGCTCACCGCAGATCAGCAACCCGCCCGAAACTGGTGGCATGAAACAGCATGATCCGCACACCACTGTGCTCGTAGATCTGGCGAGCACTGTGCTCGGCTCCGGGAACAATCTCCTGCTCGTGTTCAATGCCCAGTGATCTCAGATGCTGCATCCAGTCCAGATTGTTCTGATAGTTGAACCCCTTGTCGCCAACGTGAACCAGTATTCGCAACGGATGCGGCACCGTCCCGCTTCGGATTCCTCCGGCGTAATCCCGGGCCAGATCCCACGTATTGTCTCCCGCAGCGAACACAAGTGTCTCACTCTCGGCTCCACCGCTCTCAGAAATCCGCTTTTCAGTCGAATATCCGCCGCCCCCGGGTGACGCACTGCAGAACAGTTGCGGATAACGGAACATCAGTCGAGCCGTTCCTCGGCCACCCTGCGAAAAACCCTCAATCGCCCTCCCGGAGCGGTCCGCAATTGTGCGATAGGTCTGATCAATGTGCGGTATCAACTCCCTGATGAACACATCCGCCCCCTGCGCTCCCGGATCGTTTGGCATGTTGTAGTGACTGACCGGTCCGCCATTCACAAAGACATAGATCATCGGCGGGACATCGCCGCTGCGAATGTGCTCGTCAATCAAAGGCACCAGCCCAATGGATTTCTTTTCACTCCCCGGTCGCCCACCGTGCAGATAATACACCACCGGAAACCTCGCCCCTGACTGCTGCTCGTACTGAGGCGGCAGATAAATGCAGTAGCCCACAGCAACGCCCATTGAATCACTTCTGAATGTCGCATGTTGCAGTCGAGGGTACTTCTGCTGCTCAGAGCTGCTGAGGGGGTTTACCCAGCGAAACACTGGCGGCTGCTCCCCCGCCTGCTTTCCCTCAACTGCTGGCTGCTGCTGCTGCTGCTGCGCATGCAACGCAGACCCCACCAGAAAGGATCCAAAGCTAAATGCCACAAACAACTGCTGCCAGTTCATCCTGCGTTCCTTTCCCGAATCATTGCACAGAGCCGCCCTGCCGTATCCCCGGGCCGTACCGCCGTGCCGTACCGCAATCTGAGACAACTTTGCTTCATCACGTCGTCTGTCGACCACTGCGACGATCACGAACTTCTGCCAGCACGATTCCACAGAACACCGCTGCCGTGAGCAGTGCCAGAGCCAGAGACAACGGGCGACTGATCAGACCTGCAAGACTGCCCTCGGAGGCGGACAACGACTGGATCAGCCGCTCCTCAAGCGGTCCCCCCAGCACAAGTCCAAGCACAACCGGCCCCGCTGGCATCTCAGACCGACTAAGCAGAAAGCCCAGGACTCCCATCACCAGCATCGTCGTTACGTCAAACATGCTGCTGTTGAGCGCATAAGACCCGGTAATGCAGAACAACACGATCAGCGGCAACAGTATCTGACGCGGAATTCGCACGATTCGTGCCCCCAGTCGAATGGCCAGTAACCCAATCGGAAACATCACCACGTTCGCCAGAATGAAGATCAGATAGATGCTGTACACAAGTGCCGGCTGCTCGGCGAAAATCACAGGTCCCGGGGTTACGTTCTTCATCAGAAGAACGCCGATGACGATCGCCGTGACGGAGTCTCCCGGAATTCCAAACACAAGTGTCGGAATCCAGCCCCCGGCAAGAGCTGCACTGTTCGCCGTCGTGGCGTCCGCCACTGACTGCATCATCTGCTCGTCATCATCCTGATCTGCACGAGCCCGCCTGGATGCGGCCAATGCCACCCATGCGGCAATATCCGCACCTGCACCCGGCAGCATGCCAATCAGCACACCCAGCAGACTCGAACGCCCTACACCGCCCTTGTGTCGAGTCAGACGCTGCCGCGCATCCTCGAGCAGACTCCACCGCTCTCCAGTCGCTGCCACTTCGGAATCACCCGTCACCGACTCAGCCGCTGCAGACATCACGCAAAGATTACTGAATACCTCCGCCAGCCCGAACAAACCAATCATCGCCGGAATAAAGGAAATCCCCTGATACAGCGCTGGAATGCCAAATGTAAATCGGGGCTCGATATGTACAGCACTCAAGCCCACGGTCGACAGCAATAGTCCCAGTACCAGCGACAGCACGGCTTTCACCCGCGAACCACCGGAAGCGACCAGTACGGCACAACTGAGGCCAAGCAGATACAGCCAGAAGTACTCCGTGACGGAGAACAACCGCGCAACTCTGGCAAGCTGGCTGCCCAGCACCATCAGTAGTACGGCTCCAATGATTCCGCCCGCGATACTGCTGGTCAGCGCCAGACAGAGTAATCGCTGAGCCTTGCCCTGCCGCGTGAGCCGATATGCGTCGTCTGCGTATGCCGCAGAGGCAGGAGTGCCCGGGATGCGCAGATACACAGTCGGCAGATCACCAGAAAAGATGGCACACGCCACCATGGTGACAATCGCAGCCAGAGCCCCCACGGGGTCCATCCAGTACGCGATCGGCACGAACAAGGCCACAGCCATCGTCGCCGTCAGCCCCGGGACCGCCCCCACGAAGATCCCATAGCAGGCCGATGCCAGCACGATGGCCCAGATATCCGGCCGCCCCAGCACCTCTGCGAACGCCTGCAATAATGCATCACTCATCTCACCACCCCAGCATGCCCCAGGGCAGCGGAACACCAAGCACAGCTGAAAACACCTGATACAATGCAGGCACAGCAAGCACCACAAACAATACCAGCTTCAGTACACCCACCCGCAGAAGCCAGAATTGCACTCCCAGCAACGCCATGCTGCTGAGCACATACCCCACCGTCTGGCAGGCCAGAATAAAGACCACGATTGAGCCGCAGAAGAGTAACGGTATCCGCAATGATTCAGCACCGCTGCCCTCCGTTGACACCTCCGCAACCGAGCGCCTGCTCACCCCACTCACGCCCAGCATTACCACTCCGATCCCAATGAGCAGCACGGGAACAAACCACGCACTCAGCGGCGCCTGTTGCTGCTGCTGCATGGCCGGTTGAGTCAGGATCGCGCCGAATCCTGCATCCGCCTCCGCCAGAAACTCCGCAAATTCCTGTCCATACACAAGACTGATGTTGAATCCAGCGTCGTCCATGAACTGAGTAAACTCGGCACTTTCTGCCACGCGCCGAATTGCTGCCGACATCCGCTCAACCCGATCCTCCGGAACCCCAGGGGGATACATCAGACCACGCCAGCCGCCCACAGACCACTCTACACCCTGCTCCACAAACGTCGGAACCTCAGGGGCCGCCGGGCAGCGTTCCTGACTCATCACCCCCAGACAACGAACCTCCCCGCCGTGCAGCAGTGCAGCCGCTTCCGGGATGGAACAGCAGACCACTTCGATGCCACCGGCAAGCAGCTCCTGAAGTGCAGGAGCTGAACCGTTGATCGAGATCCAGTTGGTTGCGTCCGGGGAAAGCTCCCGCTCCATGAGCCAGCCGGCCAGCGCCAGATGCCAGATACTGCCAGCCGCTGATCCCGACACCGGCACGGACGATGTCGCCTCCCGCAACGCCGTTTCGAGCTCCTGAATCGTCTGCCACGGCGCATCGGCACGCACAAAAATGGCAGCACTGTCCTCATTCAGTTTCGCCAGTGGCCGATAGCTTCTCGGTGTGATCGGGCACAGGCCACGCCAATGCAGCATGTTCAGCTCAACCGTGGCCATCTGCAGCGTGTATCCGTCGGCAGCCGCGATCGCCCCCCGCGTGTGCCCCGTGACACCGCCACCCCCCGTGGCGTTGATCACATTCACCGGAACGCCCAGCTCAGCCTCCAGCTGGACCGCAATCTGACGCGAGACGCGGTCCGTGCCTCCGCCTGCTGACCACGGACAGACCAGCGTCACCGGACGTACCGGCCAGTCGCTGCTGCGGTCACAGCCGGAGACCATGCCCATAAATAACACGCAGATTGCGAGTCGACAGAGGTTGCCCATCTGTTCGTTAGCTCCATGCAGGGATTTGCGGTTCTGCACACTTGAGTCGCACGCGACGACCTGTGCACGAACAATAACAACATGGCGAATCATCGCACAGGAAGCGCACACCGCAAACCGGGGCTGCCCAGGTCCGCACTGCCTGGCAACGCAGCACTCCTGGACCACCGCATCCACCTCCATTTCTGCAGAATCCACACCCGTCCTGTCTGGATTTCGAGTGGGCAACAAGCTGGCTTACTGATATCTTCTGCAAGTCAGTGCTGTGAACTCGGAATTCAGCGGAGTCTGCGATGCGTAATCCACCCCCCGGACGGCGTCAGTTCCTGCAGCAAGTCGGTCATGGCATGCTTGCAGCCGGTCTGGGTCAGCCCCTCAGCACTTTGCCTGCCTGCGATGAAGGCCCGGCAGCCCAGCGTCTGCGGTTTCCCCGGCACGATCGACTGGTGGACCTGCTGCAGGAAACCCCGGTGGCCGATTTTCTGCCCGGAGTGATCCAGCAGTTACAGCGTGGCACCACGCTCAGAGATCTCATCTCCGCTGCCGCTCTCGCCAACGCTCGCGCCTTTGGAGGCGAGGACTATGTCGGATTCCACACCTTCATGGCATTTGCCCCATCGCTGCGACTTTCCAGCCTGCTGCCGGAGGATTCCCGCGCCCTCCCGGTGCTCAAGGTACTCTACCGACAGGCTGCGCAACTGGAGGCGATTGATCACCACCATACAGATACGCTGACTGCAGTTCTGCCAACAGCGACCGAACATCACCGTGATGCCATCCTTAACGCGGTGCACGCACAGGATCGTGGTTCCGCTGACCAGATCCTCTCTCACGCCGCCACGCTGTCTCCTGCGCTGGCGCTCAACAGCCTGCTTCCCGCCGTTTTCGAAGCCCCGGAAGTACATCGTGTCGTCCTCGTGCAGCGGGCCTGGGATATGCTGGAGCTTGTCGGACCCGAACATGCTGAGACGATGCTGCGGCAGTCACTCCACTACTGCATCAAGCTGGAGCCACATCGCAATGCAAGTTCCCTCAACATTGCCGCAGATGTGCTGCGGCAGATTGCCCGTGTCACTGAACCTCTGTCACCTCGTGCCCTGTCCACGATCAGCAATCTGTGGATTCGTCAGTTTGCAGATCTGCTTCTCTCTTCCGGAACGGATGCCGCAGTAACAGCGACTGCCGACGCGCTCCTCGCAGGGGTTCCCGCCGCCGCCATCAGCGAAGCTGTTTCACTTGCTGCCAATGATCTGGTGCTCCGTGATCCTGGTCGCCCTGAACAATGGGCGCAGCCGAACAAGCCGGCCGGCAGCGTACACGGAGATTCCATCGGGGTGCACGCCAGTGATACTGCCCACGCCTGGAAACAGATCGTGCAGGTCGCTGATCTGCAGAATACTCACGCCGCTGTCATTCTGTCGGCACTCTGCGTCGCTCGGGATGCCTCCGTCAGAGCCGCTGACCTGCGTCCGGCACGCACAGTGGCGGAGCATGCTGCGGCTGTAAACGAGCAACAGCCAGCAACTCTGCTGGGAATGCTCGATGACTGCATTCGTGGTCAGCAGCAGAGCGAGGCCATCGCCGTTACCGCACAATACCTGCAGCTTGGCCACGCTGCCGAACCCGTGTTCAGACTGCTGCTGAAGTATGCCTGCAGTGAAGATGGTGCTCTTCACGGCGAAAAATACTACTGCACGGCTTACGATGAGTTCTCGCGCCTCCGCCCGGATTTTCGGAATGGACAGCTTCTCGCTCTGGCACGTGTCACTGCCAGTGAATTCGGCACTCCGGCCCCCGGCTACGCAGAAGCTCAGGATCTGCTCAAATCGCTCTGATCACGGCCTCGCTCTGATCACGGCCACGCCCTGATCACGGCCTCGCTGCACGAAGTCACCCGTTTTTTCTGCAACGGCCTCAGACTGTCTCAGCAGAGACAGACCTCGTCTGCTCCTGCTGGCTGCTCCCCGCGGCGATGTGCTGGTGCATCGCTGTGTCGAACGCAACCGATTCAGGCCACCTCCAGCCCCCGCATTGTTTCCGTGCCCGATGAGAACGTCTCCGTTGGCAGCCCCATCTGCTGCAGCATGGAAACGAACAGATTCGCCAGCGGATAATTCTGCTGCTGTGAAAACCCGAGGTGCTGCCCATGCACGAAACCACCTCCCGCAAGCAGAATTGGCAGGTTGCGATTGTCGTGACCACCACTGTGCATGTGTGATCCCAGCAGCACCATACTCCGCTCCAGCAGATTCGTGCCCCGCTCTTTGGTCTCCCGCAACCTTGTCAGGAATTTCCCGAACTCCACCAGATGTGCGCCTTCAATAATTGCCAGTTGAGCAAGCTTCTGGGGGTCCTGCCCGTGATGCGAAAGATCGTGATAATTCATCGAGATCCCGGGCAACGTCGCCACTGCATTGGAATCTCCCACACCGTAAGTCAGCACACGCGTGGAATCCGTCAGCAAGGCCAGATACATCAGCTCATAGAACTGAGCCGCTCGACCGGTGATGTTGTTGGCATCGCGAAGCTCCTCGAGCGGTTCCGTATCCACGATCGGGAGTGGACGATTCTGCCATTGCTCCGCTTTCTGCAGACGCAACTCCGCCTCACGAACTGAACTCAGGTACTGCTCCAGCTTGCCACGATCCGCTCTGCCCACACGACGCTGCATTCGCTGTGCTTTCTCCAGCACTGCGTCCAGCACACTCTGCCCTTCACGCAGACGCGCCAGCTGCTGTTGCTTCTGCTGAGCATTCCCGGCCACAAACAACAGCTGAAACAGCCGGGCCGGATAAGGATGCGCCGGAACCGGGACACCATTGCCGGACACCGAGATGCCCCCGCTGCCAAGCGCCAGATAGGCATGGCGAGTCTCCAGCCCCACCACCGCAGCCGCCTGCTGGTCCAGCGAAATCGAATTTGTGAAGTTGGCTGCGCCCGGATGCGCAGCCCCGGTCAGCCATGACTTTGACGCAGCATGTCCCCCGTCCACGTCCGGATGCGAGGTGCCGGAGATGACAGTGAATTCATCCCTCAGAGCTTCCAGCGGCTGCAGATACCTTGTCAGCTGGTAGTCCCGCCCCACTGCCTCCGGCATCAGATTCGGAGGATGAAAACTGAGCTCGAAGTTAATTGCCACCATGCGACGTGGACCATGTTCAGCATTGCCCCCACGCTCCTCGTCCGCCATGCAATCCAATAGCGGGAGTGCCAGCGAGACGCCTGCAGCACGCAGGGTCGTCCTGCGGGGAAACGATCTCCGACCGACTACTGATCTCTGCAACATCGTCTGTCTCACCCTCAAGCCAGATTCAGATTCAATCGTCACTGCTGACGAAAAAGACCACTTGCACACACCTCATGAATCAATGAACGCAGCCCATTTCCGTGAGCTTGTGTACGCTGCACGATCTCCGCGATCTCGCCGCGTTCAGAAAAGCCAGGGTCCCGTCCGCTGCCGTATGCCAGCAACATCCGAACCAGCGACGCTGTAAGTGTTGCCTCATCCTCGGCAAGCATGCTGCGATAGTCCTGCAGGCCGTCAAATTCTCGCCCGTCCGGTGTTACGCCTCCTGTGTCCACATCACCGCCCCGCTGGTACCGTACATGGTGTGCCGGTGACTGCGGATGCAGCGGCTTGTCCACGTGACGCCCACCACTGGCAACTCGATACCACTGCCGCTCCCCGCCAATCACATCAAATGCCTCCAGCGCAAAGCCCGGTGGATCCAGCAGGCGGTGGCAACGATTGCAGCTGCTGTCATTGCGGTGCTTCTCAAGCTGCTCGCGAATGGTTGTCGCTCCGCGGATATCCGGTTCAGCAGTCGATACAGTTGCCGGCGGCGGTGGCACCGGATTCCCAAACAGGTACTTCAGAATCCACGCCCCCCGCATCACCGGTGATGTGCGAGTCCCGTCGGCCGACACTTTGAGCACACTGGCGTGTGTCATTACGCCGCCGCGAATCGAATCCGCTGGCAATGGCACACGCCGCATCTCCAGCCCATTGACTCCCTCGATTCCGTAAAACTCCGCCAACGGCTGATTCAGCATGGCAAAATCGGAGTCCAGAAAGGTCGTCACGGTCAGATTCTGGTCCAGAATCTCCCGGAAGAAACTCCGCGTCTCATCCAGCATCGACTGCCGCAGCAACTGGTCATACTCCGGATACAGCTGGTTATTCGGAACGGTGAAATCAATGTCTCGCAACCGCAGCCACTGATCCGTGAAGCTGGTCACAAATCGTTCTGACCGAGCATCCTGCAGCATCCGCTCAACCTGCCGCTGCAGCACGACAACCTCGTGCAGCTGGTCACGCCCAGCCAG
>JALRDR010000179.1 GCA_023262145.1 Planctomycetaceae bacterium
AGTGTCGGCATGAGTGGCGGAGAGCTGAAGATTCATCCCGGGACTGGTCGCGAACTGGTCTTTACGGCGACCCGACTGGATGGGTTTGATGAGGAGATTGAGATCTCCGCGGAGAATCTGCCGGCTGGATTTGAGTTTTCATCTCCGGTCGTGATTCAACGCGAGCAGCGACAGGCGATGGGGATTCTGATTGCTGCCAATGACGCTGTTTCACCCACGGAAGAACAGGTGGCCGCAATTCGATTTGTTGCCCGTGGTCGTTCGGGCGAACGTGAGATTGAGCACGAAGCCGGCAAGCTGAAGACGCTGCAGGTTGAAGCGAATCCGCCGGTGCTGGTGCGAGTGCTGAGTGAAGAGCTGTATACCGCAGAGAATGCAGGGCACATAGCGGAACTGACCGTGGTGGCGGGACAGACAACACGGGCATGGTTGCAGGTGGATCGACTGAGCCACACCGGGCTGGTGAAATTCGGCAATGAGGACTCCGGTCGCAACATGCCGCATGGAGTGTTTGTGGACAACATCGGGCTCAATGGGCTGATGCTGCTGGAAGGTCAGAACGAGCGGGAAGTGTTTATCACCGTGGCCGCCTGGGTCCCCGAACAGAGTCGACCGTTCTACCTGAAGTCGGACGTTGGTGGTCAGATTACTTCACTGCCGGTCATGCTGCACATTCGACATGCCGATTCGCGGGACTGAGTGCGGAGTGGCTGGGGGCTGTCGTTGCGGAGCAGAGGCGATGGTCAGTGGTGTGGTGTGCAATTGTGATCAGTCTTCCGGGCGCTACTCCGCCGTTCAGCAGTCAATGAGTGCAGGCAGTCATTCTGCCGCCTCACTGCGAACGATTTCGTCGATGGCTGACGGCGAAAGCTGACAGCGGAGCGTGTTGCGGAATTCCGGTTCCGCAAACAGACGGACGCGTTTGACGCAGTCATCAAACTGCGTTCGCGCCATGGAATCCACAATTGGGCTGACTTCCCGCAACGGGCGAAATCGCAATTCTGATTCCGCAAACACATCGATGCGAAATTCGACTTCGCGGTGTTGGGGTGGAGCGTCGATCAGCAGTGACAGGGGAACGAAGCGGACACCGGCGGCGTGGGCCAGTCGTTCGCCAACGCGATTGGAAAGCCCCACCAGTTCTTCCCAGGATTTCTGCCGCAGGCTGCGGTACAGATCTTCTTCGTGGAACAGGCTGTACTCGGCGACCCGCTTGAACAGCGAACGCCGTGTGCCAAAGACGCCTTCCGCCAGCAGCTGGACAGGAGTGTTCTGTGCTGTGGTGAGCAGACTGCGGATCAGGTCCGGTTCGGTCATCTGAAACAACCGTGTGATATCCAGCTGCGGCAGCAGTTCGTAGAAACTGCGTGCGAACATCACGGTGGCACTTCGTACAGCGTGGTGCCAGTACACTTCTGAGAACATCACGTAGCGAGCAAAGACCATCATTTCCGCAGCAGTGCGACCCTTGCTGGAAATGGCCAGACCATCACCCGCTTCGTTGACGATGAGGCAGCTGATCAGGCGATTGCGATCAAACTGCCGACCGTATGGCACTCCGCAGTGCTGACTGTCGCGGACCAGATAGTCCATCTTGTCGATATCAATCGGGCCGGACAGGATCGCCTGCTGCAGGCGGCACTTCGGATCATCGGTGCGTGCGGTCAGAATCTGCAGAATCTCATCCGGGTTGATCTTCCATTCCGTGCGCAGGACGTCCGCCAGTTCCGTACCTTCACCGATGAACTGTCGTGCGTAGGTTTCGTGCGGAGGCAGCTGCTTCAGCCCCAGATCTTCGATGGGATGGCAGAACGGCCAGTGACCGATGTCGTGCAGCAGAGCAGCGGCGATCAGCACTTCGGCATCATGGTCAGAGATCAGTTCCGTGAAACGTGGATCGCGTGCGAGTTGGCGCAGATAGAGCAGTGAGTTGTGGTAGACACCGAGGGCATGTTCGAAGCGAGTATGATTTGCGCCGGGATAGACCTGTGAGGCGAGAGCCAGCTGGGTGACGGAACGAAGCCGCTGGAACTGGGGCGTATCGACAATTGCACGGACACGTGGCGTAAACGGAACATCCTGTTCCACAGGGATACGGATAACCCCGCTGTGCCCGGCAGCAGGATAGAGTTCAGGGATGTTGGAATAAGGAGCTTGCATGCGGGGATTCTGCCCAGGGAAGCGGGATTCCGCAACCAGAGGGTCCGGAGCCAGTCGGATTGAGAAGCCTTGTCTACCTGCGCCAGGTGAAAGCTGGCGGGGGCCGCTTCCAGGGCGGCGCCGAGGTGGTGGGTATCGAGAAAATCGGGGACACCTTTACCGTCTCTCTAGCGTCCGGGGAGCGCTTCGAGGCTCCGGTGGTGGTGAATGCTGCCGGAGCCTGGGCCAGCGCCGTGGGGGCCCTGGCCGGGGCCGCGCCCCTGCGCCTGTCCCCCCTTCGTCGCTCCGCGGCGCTGATCTCGGGGCCCGAGGGCGCCGACGTGCGCGCCTGGCCTGCGGTGTCGTCCTTGCAGAAGAGCTTTTACTTCAAGCCCGAAGGGGGGGAGCTCATGGTGTCACCGGCGGATGAAACGCCC
>JALRDR010000184.1 GCA_023262145.1 Planctomycetaceae bacterium
GAGTGTGATACCAGTTCATGGGTGACAGCGCTTTCCCTCCGAAATGGCAGTAAGGTGTGGGTGCAGGAACGGCCTCGAATGCTGAACTGGGGATCACCTGTAGTTGCTCAGACCGGCGGACGCCAGCAGTTACTGCTCAGCGGAAGTCATCAGATCGCAGGATATGATCCACAGACGGGAAAACAGATATGGACGACACCGTGTCTGACGATGGCGACCTGCGGAACATGCATCTGGACTGAAGATCTGGTCATTGCCAGCGGCGGGTATCCGGATCCTGAGACTGCTGCAGTGCGTTCCGACGGGTCAGGTGTGGTCTGGAAGAACACCGTGAAGTGTTACGAGCAGTCAATGCTGGTGCATGATGGTTATATCTATGCCTTCAGCGATCAGGGAATCTTCTATTGCTGGGATGTTTCCACTGGTGAAGAAAAGTGGAAGCGACGGCTGCGTGGGCCTGTATCTGCATCTCCGCTGCTGATTGGGGATCGTATTTTTGCTTCCAGTGAAGATGGCAGTATCTGGGTGATTCGTGCCACTCCGGACGGATTTGAGCAGATTGCCAGAAATCAGCTGGGGACATCAGCCTTTGCTTCACTGGTGGCCGTTGACAATCGGCTTTACGTCCGCAGTGCAACCGGAGAGGGCCTGCAGCGGCGCGAGACACTGTGGTGCATAGGAGAAAACTAGCAGCGTCGTGCCACCGTTGATGCTGCATTCCACCAGCAGATTGCGGGGCAGTGCTCGCGGCGCTGCTGACTGGACCATTGCTGCGTTGTTCACCATGCATCCTCGCCGGATATGAATCCGTGACAAGTGTGACGTCCACTGACATTCTGATCGTTGGTGCAGGTGTGATCGGCCTGACAACAGCGGTCAACCTTGCTGACCGGGGCCGGAACGTGCTGGTCATTGACCAGGGGGCTCCGGCGCGGCAGGCGTCGTGGGCTGGTGCCGGTATGTTGCCTCCTGGATATGTTCCTCACGCATCATCTCCGGAAGCCCGTCTGCGTTCACTCAGCTGTCAGCTCTGGCCGCAGCTGAATGAGCGGCTGCAGGATCTGGGCTGCACGGACAACGAGTACCATCATTGCGGATCCGTACTGGTATTCGCTGACGCTGCAGCGGCGGAGGAATCGGCCCGCAGGTGGACCGCGGATGGTGCTGAAGCGGAGGTGCTGGACAGGTCGGTATTGCGGAGAAGCTTACCGCAGCTCAATGCCCGCTGGTCCTTTGCCGTCAGACTTCCGCAACAGGCTCAGGTACGGAATCCGCGGCATCTGAAAGCACTGCTGCAGGCATGTCAACAGCTGCAGATTCCGGTCTGGCAGAATTGCTGCTGCCCGCCACTTTCTCAGCTGACAAGTCCGCACGCGATCACCGTCAACGG
>JALRDR010000300.1 GCA_023262145.1 Planctomycetaceae bacterium
TGACGCAATTGCTTTCATTGCGATTGCTCACAGGCATCGGCCTGATCAGTTATTCGCTGTACCTCTGGCACTGGCCGCTGCTGGCGTTTGCTCGCTGTGGATCGGCTGCAGAGCTGACGATTCCGCAGCGTCTCGGACTGCTGGCACTTTCCGTGGTCCTTGCTGCGGTCTCGTGGCGATTTGTAGAGCAGCCATTTCGGCAGCGAAATCCGGAGACGGGAGTCTGGCGGATCGGGACGACGTCGCTGCTCAGAACAGCCGCTGCTGCAGCAGGACTGTGCCTTGTCGCTGGCGGCGTGTTTCTCGGCAGTGCAGGTCTGCCCACGCGACTGAATGCTGAAGCACTGCGCTATCATAATGCATTCGCGTCGCGGGCGTTTCTGCATGAGGTGAGCATTGCCGACGCATTGGCTGGCCGATTTCCGGAGTGTGGTGCAGACTCATCAGAGCAGACCTGTGTGATCTGGGGCGACAGCCATGCGATGAGTCTTCTTCCTGGCCTCGATGCTGCGGCAAAACAACTGGGATTCCGAGTGCTGCAGGCGACTCATTCGTCCACGCCCCCACTACTGGGCTTTGTTCCGGCAGCGGGCTTTCGCAGACAGGCTGTGGACTTCAACGCGGGCGTAATGACTTCGATTCAGAATCTGAAACCGGATCTTGTGATTCTTGCCGCATGGTGGCCTGGTGCCGCGCAAGAGGAATCCTTCGAGGCAGCCCTGCAGAAGACATTGCGAGAACTTCAGCAGGCAGGTAGCTCAGTGGTGATCATCCGGGATGTGGCCAGTCTGCCGTACGACGTGGCTCACGGGCACGCGATGCGGTTATTTCACGGAGAATCGGTTTCACCGCTGACGGTCGCACTGACTGAACACCGAGCGAAGAATGCCGTGGCCGATCAGATCATGCAACGGCGGGCAGAATCGTTTGCCAGCGTGCGTATTGTGGACCCGGCACCGTGGTTTCTTGATGCACAGGGCAAATGGCAGAGTGAGGCGGACAACGAGATATTTTACGCGGATGCTGCTCACCTGACGATTTCGGGCAGCCTGCGACTCATGCCGATGTTTCTGGAAGTATTGCGGCGGGAGTGAGCCTCAGTTCCTGACAGGGCTGCCGGAGCAGCGTTTTGCACTGAAAAACCGGGCTTTCCGACCTTTCAGCGTCTCTTGTATCATCCGCACCCGTGTTCGCAGCAGTACGGACTGCATGCGGATTACGCAGCTGGCGGCTTGAGACCGTTCTGCTGAAGTTGCCCCGGTCCGTCTGCAGCGGATTAATAGAAACGTGCCTGAAAATACTACCTGTTCCCAGCCAGATGAACCGGAATCACGCTCAACGCCTCAGAAGGTAATTGTGCATACGGCCTATCCAGTCTGGCGTAAGCATACGCTGGTGGCGATGGCTCGCGCAAAGCAACTGCAGGAGCAGGGACACGACGTCACACTCACCTACTGCGATGCAGAAGCGGGAACCTGTACGGCCAACTTCGCGGGCAATCCGGTGGTGTGTGGAATCTGCCGATCCAGAACTCGCCGAACGGCAGAATCTCTGGGACTTCACGCCGTACCGCTGCGAATCTCTGAACATCCTTACCAGCCACTGCCCGTGACCGCCAGCCGTGCGGATACCACGAATCAGACAACTGCCAGCTTGAATGATGCAATCGCCGTAACCGGGGCCGAACGTGTGCATCTGCTCGAAGGTGTGCGAAGTGCACTGGTCTCAACCTTTCGAACAATGCCGGCGGATATCAGCCGCAGCTGGACGATTTCGCTGATTCAGCGGCGATTCTATCGCACGGCCATCCGTATGCTCAGTTCCATGAAATCACTGATCGCTGAACAGCAGCCGGATCGGATCGAGGTGTTCAACGGGCGTCAGGCCTGTTCACGGTTCTGCATCACAGCGGCCCGCAGCATGGGCGTGGATTTTTCCACGCTGGAAGTCTGTGCACGCCAGCATCCGATGGTGTTTGAGGGCCATACAGCGCACGATCGCCATGAGATGCAGAAGCGAATGCTGCGAAACCCTGCAGATATGGAGCTGGCCGAACGGTATTTCGAGCGCCGACGCAGCCCGCGGACCAACAAGTTTGCAAAAAAACATGCCACCGATTTTGTACCGCCAGCGGCAACTGGCTTTGAGAAACGTGTAACCGTGTTTCTCAGCAGCCAGGATGAATTTGAATCACTGGGGCGGGACTGGAAGTCACCGTTTCCGGATTACGCCACCGTCGTGCGGGAGCTGTGTGAGGAACATCCACGGACGATGTTCTGTATTCGTTTCCACCCTAAT
>JALRDR010000315.1 GCA_023262145.1 Planctomycetaceae bacterium
GGATCCAGGCATTGGCGGAATGCTCGACAAGCCCGGGATCAAGATCCTGCATGCACCGGGATTTGATTTCCTGAGCAATGTGAACACTCTGCGCTCTGCATTGCAGCAGATTGAAGCGTGGTCAGCGAGTTTTCCGCGTCATCTTCCTGTGATGATCCTGCTGGAGCTCAAGGAATCTGTTCCGAATCCAACGGGAGTGAATCTTGTCCCATGGACGGAAGTCAGGCTGAAGGAACTGGAAGACGAGATTCGCAGTGTGATCCCGCGTGATGGCTACCTGATACCGGACGATCTGAAGCAGGCTGAAGACCAGACTGTACGTGCTGCCGTCCGCAGACGCGGCTGGCCACAGGTTGGGGAGCTGCGTGGCAAGCTCTTCTTCTGCCTCGACAACGAGGGTGGCTTTGTGACGCGGTATCTGGAGTCATCAGCATCTGATCAGGCACCGCTGCTTTTTGTTTCGGTACCGCCGGACCATCCGCAGGCGGCGTGGATGAAACGCAATGATCCCGAGCGGCACTTTGCGGAGATTCAGCAGCTTGTCAGATCCGGATTTCTGGTGCGGACGCGTGCTGATGCTGACACACGACAGGCGAGAGCGAATCAGACGGGCCGCCGCGATCAGGCCATCGCCAGTGGAGCCCAGTATATCAGCACGGATTTCCCCGAGCCGGTGTCAACTTTTTCGGACTATCAGGTGCGCTGGCCGGAAGGCCAGGCGGCGATTCACAACCGGCTGTTGTTTCCGCAAAGATGACCCTGAACAGGGGATGCAAAAAAGATCTGCCTTTCAGGCAGCCTTTCGGTGCGTTCCTGAATCTGCTGGCGGTGTTGCACATTGCACGGCAGCGTTGTTGCTGAGCTGCTGTTCGTAGGCGGCAACCTGCTGGAGTCGTTTCTTTTTTCCATGTCTGCTGAAGCCGTTGGCGAAGTCAATCAGACCGGGAAGGAATCGTTTGAGCTGGAACAGCAGGTGGGCCATTGGAGTGATCAGCACCTGACGTTCATTTCGACGAATCGCGAGGAGCGTGCGGCGTGCCACTGTTTCCGGAGTAGCGCAGGCCCACTCCGGCGGCTGGGGCACTTTTCCGTCGGTGCGGGAGGAACTTGCATCGCGATAAAGTTGCGTGGTGACAGGTCCGGGGCAGATAGCCGTCACGCCGATTCCCTGCCGCCGATATTCGCCCCGCAGTGCTTCCGTAAAGCCGACCAGACCAAATTTGGAAGTGTGATAGGCAGTAAATCGACCGCCCGCGACGAGGCCTGAGATGCTGCACATGTTGACAATATGCGGATCGCGACGCAGCAGCAGATGTGGCAGCAGTTCCTGAGTGATCTGAACGGGGGCCAGCAGATTGATCTGCAGAACCTGATTCCATTGCCGCATGGTCATCTGGTGCGTGGGGCCATAGCAGGCAATTCCTGCGTTGTTGATGAGCAGGTCGATGCCATTTGTTTCAGCGACAGCTGCAGCGACCATTGCCGTGATCTGATCAGGACTGCTCAGGTCACAGACATGCGTGCGGACCTGCAGTACTGCGGAATTCAGATCTTTCTGCAGCGCAGACAGGCCATCGCTGTCTCGATCAACCAGATACAGGTGGCAGCCTTCTGCCGCAAGAGCCTGAGCCAATGCCCGACCAATTCCCGATGCGGCCCCGGTTATCAGAGCTGTATGATTTTGCAGGGACTTCATGACCCGCGTCTTCCTTGCTTCACCGATCCGACGACAGGGAGTCGCCATGATGCTGGACTGTTGGGGGAACAGTGTAGGGCGAGGAGAGGGATGAGGGCGAGATCATTTTGCTGCTGCGGCCCGGATGCTGCGGCCCGGATGCTGCGGGCTGGGAGAGATTCAGGGATCCGCGTCGTTCTGCAACCGCTTTTGATCCTGCATCCAGTGTCGGTAATCGCGAATGATGAGCAGGAAGGCCAGCAGATCGTAGACGGCGTGGGCGATTACCGGAACAAGCAGATTGGGGGTGGAATCAATTGACAGCAGTGAAGTCAGGTACAGGCCCAGAAAAGCGGCCAGCACGGTGTACAACGGTGTGACTGCATGCGCGAGCCCGAACAACAGATTTGTGGTCAGTACTGCGAGGAAGGGATTCAACGGTTCAATCGCAAGGTACAGGAAACCACGGAAGAAGACTTCTTCGCAGACTCCTGCGAGTGTGGCCAGGAGGATCAGATCCGGCAGGCGACATTGACTGAGTAGTGGAGATATCGTCTGCCGCAGAAAATCGCGAATACGAGCCAGCCCTTCGGTGGGTGCGATCAGACAGACGAAAAGGAACACCAGCATGGGGAGTGTGGCGATCAGTCCCAGCAGCACATCCTTGCGATTGAAGGTCAGTTCTGCGAGCGGATCTGTTCCGACGAGCCAGCCGAGGACGAGTGCCGCCAGCAGCAGGCCACCCTCAAAAATGGCGGCTCCCGTGAGAAACTGCTTCGTTGTGTATTCGGGGACTGAGCCGTTAATGGGATTCTCTTTGCCAGGCGGAAGGGGTGAAAGTGAGAGGCGTGATCGCGGCTGGATCAGGATGCGGATTCTGACAGGAGCAGTAACGGGGCGAATCGGCGTTCCAGTAATTGCCACATCGGAGTTGCAGCCTCTTCCGGCAGATTGCTGAGAAAGCTGGTAGCTGCCAGCAGGAACAGTGGGCCGGAGCTCTGCTGAAACAAACTGAACATCTCTGCGCTGAAAGGCTGAACCGGGGAATGCAACTGCACCCCTGCACTGATCGTCCGGTAATCAAATTCCATCAGCAGCTGTTGTGCATGGTCAATCACAGCGGTGACTGTCGCCTGTTCGGCGTTTTCATCAATCAACGGTATGACATGCAGTCCAGCCTCTTTCCAGTGGGCGGAAGAGACAGCGATCTGCATGAGTGCACGAGAAGTTGACAGGTTGACAAAAATTGCAATTTCCGGAGTGTCGGCGTCTGAATTGCTGGGTGCTGAGCGGTCTGCAGAACGCTCTGAAAGCTGGCACCACCAGGTGCGTGAACTGCCACCGGCAGACGCTGGGGTGTGCAGATCGGTTTTCTGTGTGAGCAGCATGATATTGAGATCCCCCGGTTCTGCTGGTGCGTCTGCTGCGCGCATTTCAATGGGCTGAAAAAGGGGCTGGTCAGCCGCTGCAGCGCGGCGGGCATCCAGTGCCTGATGAAGTCGCTGCAGCAGCTCAGGAGCCCGCGACCTGCTCAGGGTCTGCGACATTTGTGGCAGCTGCACGGCGACCTGCAACTGCAGCTGATCGACGAGTGGGAGCAGAATCTGCAGCCATTCGTGACATTTCTCATCAACCACATCGGGCGGACCGTCGGGCAGATGGACGAGGCTCAGATCGATGACAGCGGTTCGGAAAGTCATGATGAGGCGATTCTGTTGGACATTAAGGTAAGCAGGCTGAGGTGCCGGTGCATCGACAGGCGACCGGACTGTGTGCTGCGGCGCTCTTCAGCCCGGCACTTCATGCGGTTGGGTTTCGTTGACGCACGGCACAGACGCGGAACGCGATGCATGCAGCAGTGGTCAGCAGCATAGCAGGCGGATCGTCGGCTGGCATTACTCAGGGATACACCTATACTCCACTCACTATCTGATCGCTGTATGTATTGAGACGAGGGCTGAATGTTTTTTTTGCTGCTGATAGCAATTCTGCTTGTGGTGCTGAACGGTTTTTTTGTGCTCGCTGAGTTTTCCGCAGTCAAGATGAGACCATCGCGACTGCGTGAGATGCTTGATGACGGTGTGCGAGGGGCTGCGGCAGCCACACACATTCAGCAGCACCTGGATGATTACCTTTCAGTGTGTCAGGTCGGTATTACATTCACATCAATCGGACTGGGATTTGCGGGAGAGCCGGCAATTGTGCGGGGGGTGGAGCCCCTGCTGATCTGGAGCGGTCTGTTTGCTGAGGACAGTTCGACAATCTGGCTGACTGCTCATTCCGTTGCCTTCGCGATTGCCTACGCGGTTGTCAGTTATGCTCACATTCTGATTGGTGAGCTGGTTCCCAAATCAATTGCGATTCGTCGTACTGATCGTGCCGCGCTGCTGACAGCGCCACTGCTGAAAATCTTTCGCAGCATGTTTGCAATTCCTCTGTGGGTGCTCAACGGGTCCGCCAATTTTATCATGGGCCTGCTGGGGATGGGCCGCACCGGTCACGAGGAAACTCACAGTGAAGATGAATTACGGATTCTGCTGAATCAGT
>JALRDR010000387.1 GCA_023262145.1 Planctomycetaceae bacterium
TGAGTCCGCTCGACTTTCTCGGTGGCCCACAAGGCCACAACCATGGAGAGGTTTCGGCGAGCGTACTGGCCACTCAGCAGATGCAGCTGCCGCTCAACCCGTTCGAGAAACGTGCGCGAGAGCTGCCTGGCTGCGTATCACGGTATCACCGTGGACGGCTCAGACTTCTGCAGAGTGTCGCCAATGATCGAATTTCACCGCGGTACCGCGCAGGTTCGGATGGGCAGCGTTGGTTGATGCGGCGGTGAAGGGGTTGTGACGTAATTTCGAGTTCAGGCGGGGTCGTCTGAGCCGTGTTTTCTGGTTCTGGCATTTGAGCGACAAGGAGGATGGTGATGCGGAAGGCGTTGGTGGCGTTGGGTCTGGGGATGGCGATGCTGTTGTTTTCGTGGGGCACAAGTGCGATGGAGTCGCGGGCCACTGCGGCTGCAGTTCGGCATGAGATTCGTCCGGAGCAGATTCTTCCCGGGGACAGCGTTGTGATGCTGAGTTATGACGGCCAGGCGGCTCATCTGCCCGGCCTGAAGGGGACAGCGGCGTGGGCGTCACTCGAAG
This sequence comes from Planctomycetaceae bacterium, assembly GCA_023262145.1. Classification (GTDB taxonomy): domain Bacteria; phylum Planctomycetota; class Planctomycetia; order Planctomycetales; family Planctomycetaceae; genus SXXK01. The sequence goes on from JALRDR010000387.1 coordinate 556, forward strand.
AGACCGAGCTGATGGACCGCATGTTCGAGCTGCTGCAGGCGATGGTGGCCGCTGCGGGTGAGGAATATGGAGAGATTCTGCGGTGTGCGATCGATCACCTGCGTGCTGAGGGAATGTCTCTGGGAATCAGTCTGGGTGCGGACGGTGATTATCCGGCCCCCTATGCCGTCGTGGTCTTCCATGAAGCGGCTGAGCTGGCAGAGAGTCTGGAACCATTTTTGACGCTGGCTATGACGCCTGCAGAGCCACAGATCAGCGTGGAAACCATCGACGGCCATCAGGTCAACGAACTGGAGCTGGACGATGTTTCTCCGGAAGTGGAACGGGCAATCATGATTATTGCGGGAGACGAACCGGCAATCACGCCTGTACGGCCACAGATCAGTGAGGCAACCATCGACGGCCGTCAGGTCAGGCGGCTGGAACTGCACGATGTTTCTCCGGGAATGGAACTGGCATGGTGGTCCGAGGGGGCTCATCTGGTTTTTGCAGTCGGGATGAACAGTGTCCATCAGACGCTTGCCACGATTGCGGGTGATCGACCGTCGCTGGCGGGACAGCCGCAGTGGCAGACGCTGCGTCAGTCGGATGAGTTTACGGTGACGGGACTGGGCTGGATTGATGTGGGCTCAGTTCTGGACCGATTTGGAGGCATGGAGCTGACGCCAAATGCTACTGACGAGGTGACGACGGTGCACGAGCTGCTGCAGATCCCCGGACTGGATGCGGTGGACGGGCTGTTCATGCAGATGGGATTTCAGGGAGCTGCAACGTGGACGAAAACCGATGTGAAGTGGCGTGGTGAGCCGCGCGGTCTGATGCGGCTGCTGGATCAACGTCCATTGCAGCTGAGTGAACTGCCGCCGCTGCCGCCGGCGGTGGCCAGATTCAGCTGGTACCGCTTTGATGCGGGTGCAGCATTACAGACGATGCTGGATGTTTATCGGCAGCTGGCGATGGTTTTTGAACCAGAGAGTGCAGGGGAGTTTGACGAGGCTCTCGGGGCGGTGGGTGAAGTCGTGGGCATGCAGCCACAGGACCTGCTCAACAGCTTCGGCGATGTCTGGTGCTTCTATTCTGATACGGCAGCGTTGCCGATTCCGATCGGGATTTCCCCTGCGTTGGCAGTGAGTGTGCGGGATCGCGACGTGATCGCGGAGCGGTTGACGGCGTTGACTCAGGCCGCCGCATCGACTGGCCGTGAACTTGCCGGTGATATTGCCGGTGAACTTGCTGGTGAAATGGCTGGTGAACTTGCCGGTGATATTGGATTCGAGGTGAGGCCGTTTGAGAAGGACGGGGTGAGTTACTGGGCGCTGAAAATTCCTTCCTTTCCGGTGGTACCAACACTGATGCTGACAGATGACTGGTTCGTCGCCGGAATCACTCCCGTGACGGCTCAGACTTTCGCGGCGCGGCTGCAGGGCAAGCTGCCATCGTGGGAGCCCGATGACGTTTTGGCGGAGGGTCTGGCGGAGCTGCCGAGTGAGATGATGTCGCTCACATACTCCGATCCATCTTCTACCTACGTCAACGTGCTGCAGCTGGCCCCGATCGGAATGGTCGTGCTGCAGCATTTGCTGGGTGTGCAGGGCGTGGAGATGCCGTTTGAGATTTACGACCTGCCTGTTCCGGAACTGGTGACGGCGCCCTTGTTTCCGAACCTGAGCGTGACGGTGCGAAGCGAAGTTGGATTGACGTCGCTGTCAAGGCAGTCGGTACCCGAGACATCGCTGGGTGATCTTTCTGGACTTTACGTGTTGATCATGGCAACGTGGTCGCTGCTGGACATGTAACAGCTGTCGGTGCAGCAGGCGCTTCAGGCGGATGGGCGAACGCAGTCAAGCACAACAGGAACAGGACGTTCCTGGCTGCGTGGTCCCGGAAGAAAAGCGTGTTGCCGAGTGAACCCGTTGATTCGTCACGTAGAACACGCAGGAGACGGGGGCGGCTTTTGTTGGTGGAATTCGCTCGGTGGAATTGCGTGCCGAGGACCATGGCAGGCGGGAGCGTGTTATCCCGGAATGGCAGCGGGGGTTCCCGGGACGATAGACTTGAGGAAGCCTGCATGACTATGCTGGCTCTGCCGCCTTCCATGCGGCACGTTTTGTCAGCTGTCCCCGCGAGGCTTTGGCGGCATGAATCTGACAGGTTCCATCCCTACGCCACCCCACTGTTCACTCAGCAGCCTCTGTTGCGTTGTGTTCACGTTGCTGGCGGCGTGCGGACCGGCGGCGGGGCAGCCAGCCAAAGACGCTCTGTACAACTCACAGATTCGACCGATTCTGGCGCGACACTGCTGGCGGTGCCATGGCCCCGATTCTGACAACCGGCAGGCTGGTCTGCGGCTGGACCAGTTCAGCTCGGCCACAGCGGTGCAGCCTTCGGGGCTCCCGGCAATTCATCCGGGGCAGCCGGAACAGAGTCCACTGCTGCAGCGAGTCACCAGCACTGATCCGCAGCTGCGGATGCCGCCACCGGAGGCCGGCGATCCGCTCACCGCTTCAGAAACAGCTCTGTTGCGGGAGTGGATCCGCGCGGGCGCGACGTATGAGCAGCACTGGGCGTTCCAGCCGTTGCTTCGTCCTGACATTCCGCAGCCAGCGGGATTATTCCCGGAGTGGGCCGAAAACCCGATCGACGCCTTTGTGGCTGCGACGCTTCAGCAGCAGCATCTGCAGCCAGCGGTGCGGGCAGATCAGGACACGCTCATTCGCCGCGTGTGGTTTGACCTGATCGGCATGCCGCCCGTGGCCGCAGAAGCAGATCAGGCACGAGAACAGACGTGGGAGCAGGTTGTGGAGCAGCTGCTGGAATCACCGCACTTCGGCGAGCGGATGGCGGTCGAATGGCTGGACATGGCTCGCTATGCCGACACCGACGGCTATTTCGGGGACAAGCCGCGGCAGATCTGGCCATACCGCGACTGGCTGATCAATGCCTTTAATCGCAATCTGCCCTATGACCAGTTTACCGTCGAGCAGCTGGCCGGTGATCTGCTGCCGAATGCGACGAATGAACAGCGAACTGCAACCGGGTTCAATCGCAATCACATGTCCAACGACGAAACCGGACTCATTGATGAGGAGTTCCGGGTGGAGTATGTCGCTGACCGCACGGATACCACTATGGCAGTCTGGCTGGGGCTGACCGCCGGGTGTGCTCGCTGCCACGACCACAAGTACGACCCGATGTCGCAGCGAGAGTATTATCAGCTGTTCGCCTTCTTCAACAACGTTCCGGAACAGGGACTGCTGGTGGGTTCGAATGCCCCTCCGGTCCTGTCGGTCCCCACGCCCGCTCAGCAGCGGCAGTTGCCACGGCTGACCGCAGCGGCACAGGTGGCCCGAACGGCCTGGGAACCGCTGCACCAGCAGGCTCAGGACGCCATCGCCGAGCGAACGCTGGCCACGACGGACGTGCCTGAGGTCCCATCACTTCCCGGCCAGATTTTCGCAGCACTGGATTCGGCACACGACG